>JAYULN010000254.1:0-12429 GCA_043763525.1 Hymenobacter sp. | reverse complement strand
CTGGATGCCACCGATGCCCTGGCCGTGGCCCTGTGCCACCACTACCAAAAGGGCAACAACGCCACCGTGAGCGGCGGCAAAAGCTGGGGCAAGTTCCTAGCCGAAAACCCCGAACGGCTGGGGGCGAGTACCGGCACGGGCAAGAAAAAAGTACCGATAAAGTCGTAAGAACCTCGTTGACTATATTTTCCGGGTGGACGACCAAATGCGGTTTCCTCGTGGCCGTTTTAAAACGTATTGATGGCTGAGACAACAGCTTCGCAAATATTTGCATACAGCCGTTCCGATAGTGCCTCATAACGCTCGGTTTCTTCCGGGGCGTTAAGTAGGTAGCCAGTATTAAGTAGTCAGTATTCAGACATCAAAGTGCTGTCAATCAAGATTTAACATTGGGTCTTACTACCGAATACTTATGTCCGAATACTTATGTCCGAATACTTAAACCACAAATCATTCCACGTGCCCATCCCGCCAAAAACCCAAGCGTTGCCCGCCGCGAATAGCAATTGCCTATCGGCCAGGGAGTAGCTGTTTTCCGGAATTAGGTCAGTATGATAATATTCTTTGTCCGGAGCTTGGCTGTCGAGTAAAATTATTGATTTTTCAAATTGATTAGCCCAATGTGCAAAGTCATGCACAACCGCAAATTCGGCAATTTCTGTTAGGGTTTGACGTAGTTTTTCCTTGGCTGTTTCCGGCTCAATCTGAAGATTACCAACGTGTTGATTTTTAATGGCTATTCCATAATTAACAGTCCATATTTTTTGGTCTGCCGCATTTTTATTTGTAACCTCCCACTTGCTAGCCCAATAGTTTGAATAGCTGTCATAGACAGCTTCAATCAGCCAACTACCACCGCCCCCAACAAAGCCAGCCAACTTATAATCTTTGTCTCTGGTAGTTACTTGGTCGACTGAATTTTCGAAATAAATTCGCAATACCTTACACCCATCTTGTTTTAAATACTTAAACCAAGCCGCTGAAGTTGGAGCAACGATTTTCTCAGCAGGTTTAGAAAAGAAAAAAAATTTGGTGAATACTCTAAAATCAATCGAATTACAGAATTGAAAGGTGGTATTGTGAGCGTCAAAATTTTCGGGCACTACACCATTTTTCAAGTAATTATTGCCGTATGCCACCAAGGTAATTAGTTGAGCCAATGTCCCTATCATACCCCAACCATAATCTCCCCCGTCGAATACGTTACCGCGTAGCCGCTGATATTCACCCGGTCGCCGCGCAGCTGGCACCAGAGGTCGCCGCCACGAGGGGAAATCTGGCGGGCGTGCAGCTCGGTTTTGCCCAGCCTTGCGGCCCAATAGGGAATGAGAATGCTGTGGGCTGAGCCGGTAACGGGGTCTTCGGGCACGCCCACGCGGGGGGCGAAAAAGCGCGACACAAAGTCTATGCCGTGGCTGCCGGGCGCGGTGGCGATAACGCCCACGTACTCCAGGGCCGCGATGCGGGCGTAGTCGGGCTTGAGGGCCCGCACCTCGGCTTCGGTGCCGAACACGGTGAGCAGGTCGCGGGCGGCCAGCACGTGCAGGGGCGTGGCCCGCAGGCCATCGACGAGGCCGGTGGGGTGCGTAAAAAGCTCCTGCGGCGGGCGCGAGGGAAAATCGAGCGTGAGGCGGCCATCAGCTTCCCGCGAAACCCGTAGCGGGCCACTCTGGCTATGAAAAGTAACCTGGGGACCCTGGAAATTGAGGTGCGTGAACAAAACGTGGGCCGAGGCCAGCGTGGCGTGGCCGCACAGGTCGATTTCCACGACCGGCGTGAACCATCGAATATCGTACTCGGCCGGCGTACCGGCCCGGGGCACGATGAAGGCGGTTTCGGCCAGGTTGTTTTCGGCGGCGATTTGCTGCATCAGCTCCGTGGGCAGAAAGGCGGGCAGCGGGCACACCCCGGCGGGGTTGCCGGTGAAGGGGCCCTGGGCGAAGGCATCGACGTGGAAGTATTGCACGGATTTAGACTGATTTTCGAGGTTTCACGAATTCGTTTGGCAAGAATACGACGACCAATACGCAGAAGCCTTACGAAGCTGCGCTTTTGAAGACTTCAGGCTTATTTTTAAAATAATTTCCGGGCCGCGCAACCCCGCCGGGCGGTGGCCGGTCAGGGAGGTACAGAGGCGGGCCGGTACCCCCGCTTTCGCCATCAATTTTCACCGCATGCCCCACCCATTACCCTGGTTGATGAGGCTTTGCTGACCGCGTGCCGGCGGGGCGAATCGACGGCGCAGTATCAACTTTACCAAAAAATGTCCTACTCCCTGCTGGGCGTGTGCCTGCGCTACTGCCCCAACCGGGCCGAGACGGAGGATGCCCTGCAAAACACGTTCGTAAAAATCTTCACCCGCCTCGACCAGTTCCGGGACCAGGGGCCATTTGAGGCCTGGGCCCGGCGCATTGCCGTAACCACCTCGCTGCACGCCCTGGAGCAACACCCCCTGCGCCACCCCGGCCCCAACGGCGAGGTCCTCGATGGGCTGGCGGCCGACCTGCCCACCGCCGAACCCTCGGCCCTGGACCATCTGGCCGCCGCCGCCGACCTGCTGGCCCTGCTGGCCCTGCTGGCCCTGCTGCCGCCCGGCTACCGCACGGTGCTCAACCTGTATGCCGTGGAGGGCTACTCGCACCAGGGAATCGGTGAGCTGCTGGGCATCGCCGAGGGCAGTTCCAAATCGCAGCTGGCCAGGGCCCGGCGGCTGCTCGAAACCCGCCTGGCGGCCCACCATCACTTGCAATTGCCATGACCGACCGCGAACCCGACGACTTGTACGATGCCCTGCGCGACCGCCTGGCCGACTACGGCCAGGTGCCGCCCGCGCCGCTCTGGGCCACTATTCGGGTGCAGCTACCGCCACCAGTGGCCCGGCCCCAACTGCGCCGGCGGCGGCGCTGGGCCCCGGTGGCCCTGCTGGTGGTGCTTTGCGCGGTGATGAGCGGGGCGGGCTGGCAGTGGTGGCACGCGCAGCAGCGGCCAGCCACGGCTGCTTCGGCTGGCCGGCAGGTTGATTCCGATACCCCTTCGGCGGCTCGTGGCTCGGCCGTTTCAACACCGGATGGAGCACATCTTACGGCGGCAACAGAGGGCACCTCTCCCATAGCTGGCGCTTCTACTGAAGCCCGCGACCCGGCTTCCTGGCAGGGTACTGGTTCGGCATCTGGCCCGGCTTCGGCTGCTGGTGCTTCGGCTGGGGCGGCAGCTTCTTCGGCTACGGCTGTTGCTTCAAGGCCGAGAACTTCGGCTTCGGTTGCCTCGGCTTCGGTTGCTTCAATGGCTGATAATTCTGATTATCGGGCCTCAAAGCATCCGTATTCGGCTAGGGGTTCGCAGCTTGGTAATGTGAAGGGTACAGGTATTGCCCGCCCACCGCGTGGAGTGGTTGAAACGATGGACCGCGCGGGTTTCGCTGCTTTTGCTGCTGCTGCATCGGGTTCTGCTCCGGCAGTTGCGCTGACACACCGGCGAAACACGCGGCGCGGTGTTGCCTTTGGTACCGGCAGCGGGGCAGTGGCCCGACCGGCCGCTCGCCGTGCTGGTTTGGCCAGCCGGCGGCCCGGCGATGAGCCAGTGGCTAATTCGGCAAAAATTAATGCAAGCGGCTCCGAAAACGTAGCTGCAATCGCGGCGCTGCAACAGCCTGATTCAAGCTCCGAACGGCTTGGCGAGGGCTTACCGATTAGTACCGGCTCAGTTGCTGCCACCAGGGCGAGGGCTTCTTCGTTGCCGCCGTCCGTATCCTCTTCAACCCAAAGCCGTTCGGCCGCCGAGGCTGGCTTACGGACCCGGCTGGCCGCGTTGCAGCCGGCCGCCTGGCCGGCACCGGCCGCGCCGCAGCTTGTAGCCGTGGAACCCGGCCCGCGGCCCAAACCGCTTGGGAGCCGCTGGGCGGTGCAAGCGCTGGTGGGGCCGGCCCTCACCTACCGCCATTTGAGTCCCGCCCCCACGGCATCCAGCCCTAGCCCCAGCTCCAGCCCAGGTCCGGTCCCTACTTATGCTTCTTGCCGGCTACGCGACCACAACTCCGGTGGCGGAGTTGGAGCGGCCGGCCCTGGGCGCGGGTGCGCAGGTAAGCATCCGCCGCGCCCAGGGCCCACACTGGGCCGTGAGCGCCGGCCTGGGCTACACCGAATACGCCACCCGGCTGGCTTTGCAACAAGTGCCATCGGTAGCCGATTCGACCATTCGTTTTGTTCCGCAAAACCCGCCTACGACGGTGCCGACCAGCATTCATCGCCGCGACACTTACCGCTTTGTGACGGTGCCGCTGCGCGTGGCCTACACCTGGACGCTGACCGGCCGCTGGCGCGTGGGCGTGCTGGCCGGGGCCGATGCCGCGTTTTACGTGGGCGGCAGCAGCACCGAGGGCAGCGCCTGCGCCTGCCAGGCCCAAACCTGGGGCCCTACCGGTAGCCCCTACCGCCTCAGCCTGGGGGTCGAGGTGCGCTACCGCCTCACCGACCGCTGGGAGATGCTGGCCCAACCCACGGCCAGCTACTTGCTTTCGCCCCTGGCCTCGACCAGCGCGGAGTACTACGCCCGCCACCTGTTGGGCGGCACGGCCCTGCTGGGGGCCTCCTTCGATTTGCCCTGATGCCCCGACGCATCGTTTCCGGCGGGCTGGCCAGCAGCCGGAAGCCCGCGCCAGGACGGGTTTTTTACCCACTTTTCCTTTTCGACTGCTGACTACTTATGAAGCATTTCGCAATCCTATGCCTGGGCCTGGCCCTGCTGGCCGCCTGCCGCAAAGACGATATCATCGTCTGCGAGAACCCCGTTGGGGCTTCGTTCGCCGATTTGAAGGCCGCCGCGCCGGCCGTCCAAACCTTCGCCTTCGACCTGGGCCAGGCCCAAAGCATTCGCACCAGCGGCGGGGCCAAGGTGGCTTTTGGGGCCAGCGCCTACCTATTGCCCAACGGCAGCGTGGCTACGGGCCAGACCCGGCTGCGGCTGCGCGAAATTTATACCGTGCCCGACATGATACTGGCCAACATGCCCACCACGGCCGCCTACTCGCGGCAGGTGCTGATTTCGGGTGGCAAATTCGATATTCAGGTGTGGCAGGGCACTGCCCGCCTGCGCCTGGCCGCGGTGTCGGCCACCGGCATGGTGCAGCGCCTTATCCTCACCTCGCCCGTGCCCCCGGCCGGCCTCAATACCACCCGAATACTGCTCTGGAAGCAGCCGGCCAATGCCTCGGCCGGCACCGCCCGCGACTCGTCGGGTTGGCTGCTGGCTACCACCCCCGGCAGCACTACTCCTTCCAACCCCATTCGGATGCCGGCTACGGCCGGCTACTACACGGCCGCCATTGCGCTCGATTCCATCAGTAAATGGAACATCGACCAATTATGGCACATTTACCAGAACAGTCCCATCGGGCCAATTGGGGTTGAAGTACCCGGCACCACCGCCACCGTTACGCGGGTATTTTTCCGTCCCGTGGGCTTCAATGGGGTGGCGCGTGCTAATCTGAGCTACGCTTCGGCTACTCACTGGTATTGCTACCTGCCCTACGGGGCCGATATGGTGGTCGTAGTGCTTCAGGAGCGCGACGGCCGGCTGTACTACGGCACCCAGCGCCTGACCACGGCGACCAATGCCGTGGCACCGCCGACCCTGGAAGCCCTCAGCGCCGCCGAAATTGCGCGGCGCATTCGCTTGCTGTAGCGTTGCTGGTCATGCTGCTTGAGCAGTTTCCAGGTTGGGGTACACGATGTAGAGACGCATATTTGCGTCTTGTCGTTGTTTATTATGTTCATTATCAATATGTTCAACGACGAGACGCAAATATGCGTCTCTACATCGCACGTACACTAACACAGAAACCGCTGTAAATAACTACTGTTACGCAATAGGTTGTAGCGCGAACGGTGTCGTTCGCGTCCCCGCGCCAGTAAAGCCACCCGAACGGCACGGGGACGCGAACGACAAAGTTCGCGCTACGCCCCCAGCGGCGCTTAAACCAAGGCCCGGCGTAACATCGGTAACTAACAACCAGCAACTACCCATCCCATGACCCCCGCCCTTGTTGTTCTAACCGATTTTTTTGCCGTGTCCAATCGTACGCTGTCGTATGCGGCGGGGTTGGCCGTGCCGTTGCGGGCGCACCTCGTGCTGCTGCACGTGCGCCACGATGGCCTGCTCTCGCCCGAGGAATACAGCCACTCCTACGCGCGGCACGAGTGGCAAACCGAGCGGGCGCTGCACGAGCTGGCCGACTGCCAGCCGGTGCCCACGCGGGTAGAAATATCGGAAGCTTTCTTGCCCGATGCCGTGGCCGAAGCCGTGCGCCACCACCAGCCCGAGCTGCTGATACTGGGCCGCCCCGGTACCGCCGTGCAACCGGCCGAGGTGATTGTGGGCACGGCCATGGACCTGCTGCGCCACGTGCCCTACCCGCTGCTAACGGTGCCCACCGTGGGCTGGGACACGTTTCCGCCCCGCCGCCTGGTGTTGGCCGTGGACGGCGAAGAATTCGCGCTCTACAAAAATCAGGAAATTGTGAAGGAGCTGCTGGGGGCCTTGCATGGCACGCTCACCATCGTACATGTTACCGATAAGAAAGACCCCGGCGCGGCCGCCGGGCACCGGGCCTTGCGGGCGGTGCGCCACAGCGACGTGGCCCCCGTGGCCTCCAACGCCGAGGTGCATCTGGTGTACCACCCCGACGCGGCGGCCGGCATTATGCAAGGCGCATCCGAGCTGCAAGCCGACTTGCTGATTGTGATTGCCCGCCGCCACAGCCTGCTCGGCAGCCTGTTTCATCGCAGCGTCACGGCCCAGGTAATCAGCGAAAGCCCCATTCCGGTGCTGGTGCTGCCGGCGCTGAATTAGTTAAAAGTTGAGAGTTAAAAGTTGTATTCCTTGCGAGGTAGTTTGCGAGAACGATGTAGAGACGCGACCCTTCGCGTCTCGGCGTTCGCATCGTTGGTAATCGTTGAGGAACCCGTTCCCCCATAGTTGAACGCTGAGACGCGAAGGGTCGCGTCTCTACATCGACCAGTTCCTTTTCGCTGACCTCATCGGGAGGAATATAAGCATTCTGATTGGAGCGTGAAGTGGTTTGTCCGTGCCTCACGCTCACTTCCTCGCCGCCACCGCCATGAGCCTCACCTTCATCGTTCTCACCAGCTTTTATCCGGCCGCGCAGCAGGCCTTGCGGTATGCCGATGCGCTGGCCAGTGCGCTGGGCGGCCGGCTGGTGCTGCTGCACGTCAACCGCGCTTCGCTGTATGACCCCTACGTGTTTGTGGGCGAAAACTGGCGCAAGCAGGAGCTGGCGGGCGAAGCCGATACCGCTGCTCTGCTGGCCCGCATCACCGGGCAGCTGCATGCGCCGGCCACCGTGGAAATCGCCACCGACCTGCTGCCCACCCTGGCGCACGATTTGGTGGCCCGCTACGCGCCGGCCCTATTCGTGCTGGGCCGGCCCGCGCCCGAGTACGCCAGCTCCGAGCAGCTCAGTGCCACCACCCTCGAGCTGCTGCGGGCCGCCCAGCTGCCCGTGCTGCTGGTGCCCCTCGATACGGCCGCCGCCGTGCCGCCCCAGCAAGTAGTGGTGGCGGCCGACGACGAGCCCTGCGTGCTGCCCGGTTCGGCCGCCGCCGTGCATCAGCTGCTGAATGGGGCGGGAGTGGAGCTCACCGTGGCGCACGTATCGACGGTGGAGGACGACGAGGGCTGCGCCCGCGCCCTGCGTGCGGTGGAGCACTGCGGCCTGACCGCCGGCCACCCCGGAACGGCCCTGCGCGGCTACCAGAGCGAAGCCCCGGCCGCCGGCATCCTGGCCGCCATCGCCGACACCGGGGCCGACCTGGCGGTGCTGCTGGCTCGGAGCCGCAGCTACCTCGGCGAGCTGTTTCACGGCAGCGTAACGGCGCAGGTGAGCAGCCAGAGCCCCATTCCCGTGCTGGTGCTGCCCGTGCTGGAGTCCGCCCCGCCGCCCCAACCATCCGCGGAGCGTCCCGCCAACGAAACGCTGTATTGGCCCATAGCGTAGCCGCCGGCACGATGTAGAGACGCAATAATTTGTGTCTCGTCGTTGCTGATGTTGATATTCCTGCGCGGGTTTGGTCGTTCTTGTGGGCCGTTCAAGGCTGTCGTTTAACCACAGGGCTCCAACCATTGCGATTCTACAGTTTCCTTAACGCCTGTTTCGCTGCCATCCGCCACCTTCCGCATTCTCATGACCCCCACTGTTGCCCCGCCGCCCCCGGCCGCTGCCCACCCGAGCGGCCTCACGGAGGCCGAAGCCCGGGCGGGGCTGCTGCGCCACGGACCCAACGCCGTGGAGGCGGCCCCGCCCGAAAGCTGGCTGCGGGTGCTGCTGCGCCAGTTTCGCAGCCTCATTGTGGCGGTGCTGGCCGGGGCGGCCGCCCTATCGTTTGCCTTTCACGACCGGGTCGAGGCCTATGCCATCGTGGCCGTTATCGTGCTCAACGCCGTCATTGGCTTTTGGTTGGAATGGAGCGCCCAGGCCTCGATGACGGCCCTGCGGCGCATGGGGCGCACCACGGCGCGGGTGCTGCGCGCCGGGCAGCAGCGCGCCGTGCCTTCCGACCAGGTCACCATTGGCGACGTGCTGCTGGTGGAGGCCGGCGAAGTGGTGGCCGCCGACGCGGAGCTGTTTGAGGCCCGGCAGCTGCAAGTGAACGAATCGGCCCTCACCGGCGAATCGATGCCCGTTGAGAAGACCGAGCAGCGGGCCGCCCCGGCCGACACCGAGACTCTGCTGGCCGAGCAAACCACCCGCCTCTTTAAGGGCACGGCGGTGGTGAATGGCACCGGGCGGGCCTATGTTACGGGCGTGGGCAGCGGTACCCAGCTGGGGGCCATCACGCAGCTGGTGCAGGATGCCGAACGCACCGCCACGCCGCTGGAGGTCAAGCTCAATGCCCTGGCCCGCCAGCTGGTGCTCATTACGGTGGTGCTGGCGGCGCTGTTTGTGGGGGCGGGCGTGCTGCGGGGGCAGCCGCTCTATGAGCTCACCAAAACGGCCATTGTGCTGGCCGTGGCGGCCATTCCCGAAGGCATGTCGATTGTGGCCACGCTGGCCCTGGCCTATGGCATGCTGCGCCTGGCCCACCGCCATGTGCTGGTGAAGCATCTGGCCGCCGTGGAAACCCTGGGCGGCACCGACATCATCTTCACCGACAAAACCGGCACCCTTACCCAGAACCAGATGGCGGTGCAGACCATCTGGTTGCCCGAAGTGCGGCTGCAATTTCCGCCCGACCCGGCCACCACGGCCTACCTCGAAGGCCCCGACGAAACCTACCAGCTGCTGCTGCGCGCGGCCGTGCTGTGCAACAACGCCACCTACTCGCCGGCCCAGGCCGATGCCGCCCTCGGCGACCCGCTGGAGGTGGCCTTGCTGGTGCTGGCCCACCAGCACGGCTTCGACGTGCCCGGCACCCAGGCCGCCTGCCGCCTCGCCGAGCAGCCTTTCAACTCCGATACCCGCCTGATGGCTACCCTGTACCGCCACGCCGACGGTCAGGCCTGGGTGGCCGTGAAGGGGGCCGCCGAGGAAGTGCTGCACCACTGCGCCCGCCAGCAAACCGCCGCCGGGGCCGTGCCCCTGGGCCCGCCCGAGCAGGCCGAGTGGCTGGTGCGTGCCGAGCAGCTGGCCCAGCAGGGCCTGCGCGTGCTGGCCCTGGCCTACCGCGTGCTGCCCGAGCCCGCCGACTGCCAGTCCGACTGGGCCCACGAGCTGACCTGGCTGGGCCTGGTGGCGTTTCTCGACCCACCCCGCCCCGAGGTCATTCCGGCCATTGAGGCCTGCCAGCGGGCCGGCATCCGGGTGCTGATGGTGACCGGCGACCACCCGGCCACGGCCCTCACCGTGGCCCGCCAGGTGCATCTCGTGAGCGCGGCCGGCGAGGTGGTCGTGACCGGGGCCACGCTGCCCGCCCTGCTGGCCCTGCCCGCCGATGCCGGCCTGCCCCAGCTGCTGCAAGCCGGCGTGTTTGCCCGCGTGAGCCCGGCCCAGAAGCTCGACCTCATCAGCCTCTACCAGCGCCAGGGCCACGTGGTGGCCATGACCGGCGATGGTGTGAACGATGCGCCCGCCCTCAAAAAGGCCGACATTGGGGTGGCCATGGGGCGGCGCGGCACCCAGGTAGCCGCCGAAGCCGCCGCCCTGGTGCTGCGCGACGATTCCTTCGCCTCCATTGTGGCCGCCGTGGAGCAGGGGCGCATCATTTTTACCAACATTCGCCGCTTCGTGCTCTACCTGGTGTCGTGCAACCTGAGCGAAATTCTGGTGGTGACGGCCACCGGGCTGCTGGGCCAGGGCGTGGGTCTGCTGCCGCTGCAAATCCTGTTTCTGAACCTGCTCACCGACGTGTTTCCGGCCCTGGCCCTGGGCGTGGGCAAGGGCAGCCCCCGGGTGATGCAGCACCCCCCGCACGACCCCCAAGGCCCCGTGATGCGCCCCGGCGACTGGCGCCTGGCCGTGGCCTACGCCGTGCTGATGACGGCCATTCTGCTGGGCCTCGACTACCTGGCCCGCCACCAGGCGGGGCTATCCACGGCGGCGGCCAACACCGTGCTGTTCTACGGCCTGGCCGCCGCCCAACTCGGGCACGTCTTCAACATGGCCGGCGCGAGCACCCCGCTGCGGCACAACGACGTGCTGCGCAACCGCTACGTGTGGCTGGCCCTGGCCCTGTGCGCCGGCCTGATGGTGCTGGCTTATTACCAGCCGTTTATGCACCGTTTGCTCGGCCTGGCACCCATCAGCCGCACCGGCCTGCTGCTGCTGCTGGCCCCGGCTGGCCTGGTGCTGGTGTTGGGGCAGCTGGTGGGCCACTGGATGGGCCGGCGTGAGCCCAAATCTTAGCGCCTAATCCGCGCTACGGCCTGGCCTTCACAACCGACCGGATAACTGCGCCAGGCTGTCCCAAAGTCAGCTCGTCAATCTTCGCGCAATGGCCCTGTTTTCCATGACGTAAGTCATGTTTTCGAGTGAGCCTGCTCATGGAAAATCAGGTATAAATATTATAAATTAAATATATTATTACGTACTTAGAATTCGCTTGTCAATCATGCACCAAAACGTAGGTTTCCTCGACCGTATCCTTCGCGTCGTGGTGGCAATCGTGCTGGCCAGCGCCGTGCTGGGCGGGGCGCTGAGCGGCGTTGCGCTTGTGGCCTGGCTGGTGTTCCCGACCGTGATTTTTGCCACGGCGGTAGTGGGCTCCTGCCCATTTTATGCGCTGCTGGGCATCGATACGTGCCACGCGCACCACGGCTAAGCCGGGGGCCGGGGGCGGGGTTCGGTACTGGTTTTAATGATTTTTTCTTCCGACGATTAACCCTCATGCCCATGAAACCCGCCTTTGTCGTTCTCACCGATTTATCGAGTGCCGCGCAGGTGGCGCTCGCCTACACCTCGCGCCTGGCCGGGCTGCTCGATGGGCAGCTGGTGCTGCTGCACGTGTACCAAGACCCGTTGCTGACCCCGGAAACCGTGATGGTGGCCGCCCCCGCCGCCGTGTCGAGCCGCCAGGAGGTGATGACTGAGCTCATGCACCTCACCCGGCAGGTGCCCGTGCCCGCCGAGGCCGAAATGACGGTCGATACCCTGGGGCTGGCCGTGTTCGACGTGGTGCAGCGCCGCCAGCCCGTGCTGCTGGCCATCGGCCGCGAGCACCCCGAGGGCCTGCTCGACCAGTTCATCAAAAATCTGGCCCTGCCCGTGCTGCACGATTCGCGCTACCCGCTGCTGCTGGTGCCCGAGCAGTGGACCGACACCGCCCTGCCCAGCCGCGTGGTGGTGGCCGCCGATGATGACCCCTTCTGGCTGACCACGCCCTCGCGGGCCGTGGCCCCGCTGCTGGCCGCCCTAAAACCCAGCACCACCGTCGTTCACGTGGCCAATACCGACGGCCCCTCGCTGGCCGATGTGGGCCTGGAAACCGTGCGCCGCACCGGCATGTTCGGCCCCCTCTCCAACAACAGCCTCTACGAAGTGCGCGAGGAAGCCCCCGCCGACGGCATTCTGCATGCCGCCGCCGAGCTTCAGGCCCAGCTCATCGTGGTGCTGGCCCGCCCGCACACTTTCGTGGGGGGCCTGTTTCACCGCAGCGTCACGGCCCAGCTATTACGCCGCAGCCCCATCCCCGTGCTGGTGCTGCCTACTTCTGATTAGTGGCTGATTTTGAATTTTTAAACCCAAGTCGCGGATAATAGCGCAACAGCCCCAGCGGGTACGACCCCGCTGGGGCTGAAGTTCGGTAGGCCGCAACTTGGGTTAATAAAGAGGTTTAAGTAGTCGAACATAAGTATTCGGTAGTCAGACCCAATGTTAAATCTTGATTGACAGCACTTTGATGTCCGACTACTGACTGCTTAATACTGGCTGCCTTCTTAGTTATACTCATCGCGAGGTGGAATGCGAAAATCGGCCGGCCG
>JAYULN010000253.1:0-26014 GCA_043763525.1 Hymenobacter sp. | reverse complement strand
TCGGCTTCACGCCGTCCTGAATATCCACCCACTTCTTGTAGTTGGCAATCTGGTCGGGCTCGTAGCTGTAGATGCGGGGCAGCAGCATCTTGTCCTCGTCTTTGTAGGTGTACTCGGGCTGCGGGGGCAGTTCCTTGTAGCGGCCGGCCTGGGTGTCGCGGGCGTAGCGCGGGGCACCCTCCTCCTGGCCCACGGGCTGGGCGTTGAACTGCGGGCCGTAGAGCAGGGGCCGCGAGCCGTACTGCTCGCGCTTGAGGTAGCTCACGAAGGAGAGCACGTCCTCGGGGTCGTTTTCGTTGATGGTGGGCTTGAAGGAGCTGCGAATCGGCACGATGAGGTAGCTCGAATACCCAATCAGGATGAACACGAAGCACAGCATGGCCGTGTTCAGCAGCTGGCTGCGGCGCTGAAACGAGAGCCGGAACCCGAAATAAATCAGGCCGATGAAGACAACGAGGAAGATGAACAGGCCCGAATTGAAGGGCAGCCCCACGCTGTTCACGAAGAACACCTCGAAGCTGCCGGCCAGCGTGGGTAGGCCCGGAATGATGCCCACCAGAATGGAGCCCACGATAATCATGCTCACCACCAGCACGATGATGCCGCCCTTAATAGTCGGGCTTTGGGTGCGGCGGTAGTAGTAGATGAAGCCCAGCGCGGGCAAGGTCAGCAGGTTCAGCAAGTGAACCCCAATGCTGAGGCCAATAACGTAGGCAATGAGGATAAGCCACTTGTCCGAATCCGATTCGTTGGAATGGGCTTCCCACTTCAGCATAATCCAGACCACGGCGGCCGTGCAGAGGGCCGACATGGCATACACCTCGCCCTCCACGGCATTGAACCAGAACGAGTCGGAAAAAGTAAAAGCCAGCGCCCCTACCACGCCCGCGCTCAGAATGAGGAAGCTTTGGTAGCCCGTGGGTTCGATGGCTTCGGCGGCCAGCGCATTGCGGTTCACGGCCTCGCGCAGCACCAGCTTGCGGGCCATGCGGGTGATAATCCAGAACAAAAACAGCATCGTGAACGCGCTGCTCAGGCCTGAAAGGGCATTAATAAGCACGGCCACTTTGGTGGTGTCGCCAAACGAAAACAGCGAGAACAACCGGCCCAGCAGCAGGAAGGTGGGCGCGCCCGGCGGGTGGGGCACCAGCAGCTTGTAGGAGCAGGCAATGAACTCGCCGCAGTCCCAGAACGAGGCCGTGGGCTCCAGGGTGAGCAGGTAGGTGGCGGCGGCAATGGCAAACACGAGCCAGCCGACGAGGTTGTTCAGGCTTTTAAAGGAGCGCATAGAATCGAGTGAGGCACACAAGGGTAGGCCTTGCCGGGCAGAGCAAGAACTGAAAAAAGAAACCGGGAAATCTGCGAAAAGGCAAAAGTAGGCAATGCACCGTTGCACTCGCATGAACCGGAAACCGATTCGGGCTAGAAACACAAAAAGCAGCCCGAGGCTGCTTTTTGGTCAGACGTAAGCGAAGTTAGGCTCAGTTCTGGAGTACCAGCCGCTTCGTAGTTACCACTTTGCCATCTATCAGCAGGCTGTAGAAGTACATGCCGGCGTGCAGGTCGCTCAAATCCAGGGGCAGGCCGGTGGTGGTGAGCTCGGGCCGCAGGGCCACCGTCCGGATTTCCTGCCCGATGATGTTGCTCAGGCGCAGCTGGTAAGCCTGACCAGCTTTCTGGTCGAGCTTCACCGTTATCTGGCCCCGGCTGGGGTTAGGGTACACGCTCAGGGCAATGCCCGCCGCATTGGCATTGAGCGTAGCCGAGGCCACCCGTTGCGTAACGACAATAAGTCCGTTCATACCTTGGCCCAGCGGCAAACCGGGCGCGCCGTGCGCCGTGCAGTAGTACGGAATCGGACCAACGGCATTGAAGGTGATGTCGGTTGTTGGCCGGCTGGCACTCGGCGTGAAGGGAGCCCAGGCCGTTCCGTTATCCGCCACGGTTGGATGCACGCCAGCCTGCCACACAAAGCGTACAATGTCGCCGGTCTGAATGTTAACCGTTGCCGGCGAGTAGAAATTATTGCCGACGCTGACCGTGAACGTAGTGGCAAAAGCCGCCGCCAGCGGAAGAACCAGCAGCAGCGTTAGCAGCAGCGAAAAGCGCGTAAAGAGTTTCATGATGAAAGGGGGAAGAAAGTGGCGACGTTAATATTGAATTAGTTGAATATACGACAAAACTCAAAAACAGCCTGCATTTCGGCAAACAGTTAAGTAGTCGTTCAAAAGCAAATGGGTTGTCAGTTATTTGTTGCCAGTTGTTGGTCAGTGATTTATGGTGCCACTACACTAACAACTAATGCCTGACAACCTAAAAACAAGCACCGTGCCGCTTGTGGTGCGCTGTTTTTAGAGAACAGCGGCCTGCCACTTTGGGTTGATAGACCGTAGAGCGGGCAAGAAGTTAAACTATACTCGGCCAGCACCGCCCAAAGGTTGCCCCAATATACACTCATCGCGAAGGGCAGCGCTAAGTCGCCCAGCGAATTTCGCAATCCGTTTCGTAACGAGTATAATTTTTCAGCAGGATTTCGGATTTTTACTGTCGATGCCAGAATGACCGGCCGGATTGCTTAAACGTGCCGGATTTCCTGCAAGGCAAACCGCCGCAGCTCGCTCCCGATGGCCACGGCCAGCCGGCCATCTTCCTCCACCCCAACAATCTGGCCGCTCACCCGCTGCCCGCCAATGTCGAAGGTGTGGGTTTCCTGGTAGCGGTACAGGGCCTGCAAATAGGCCTGCCGCAGTTGGCCCACTTGCCCGGCCCGTAGCTGGAGGTAGCGCCGCTCCAGGCATTCGAGCAGGCGCGCGGCCAGCACCTCGCGCAGGTAGGCGCGCCCCGTGAGGCGGCCCAGCGAGATGGCGGTGGGCGTATCGAAAGTCTGTTGGTTGATATTCAGTCCAATACCGATAATGCTGTGTTGAATTTTGGGGCCGCTCAGGCTGTTCTCAATCAGGATGCCGCCAAATTTTTGGTCGCCGTAGTATAAGTCGTTGGGCCATTTTAGTCTCAGCTTGGGGTCGGGCCCGAGCAGGGCCCCGGCCCAGTCATGCACCGCCAGCGCCACGGCCTGGCTGAGTAAAAACTGCTGGGTGGCGGCCAGAAACGTGGGCTGCCACACCACCGACAGCATGAGGTTTTCGGCGGGCGCGGCTTCCCACTGATTGCCGCGCTGGCCCCGGCCGGCGGTCTGAAAGTCGGTGATGATGGTGCAACCGTCGCTGGCTCGGTTTTGGACGACGAGGGCCTGGGCCTCCGAATTTGTGGAGGCACAGGCCGGCAACCAAATCAATTGTTGGCCCGTGAACAGGGTTTGGGGGGTGACAACCACGACCTTCTTTCGCGTTTCGTTAACTTCGTAGACTTTTGGCTACAAAGCGCAAACCTAATAACACAATATGAAAAGCACGTTGGTCCGGCAGGATTCAGACACATTGGCAGAGTTGGTCGTTCGCGGCATGCAGGATAAGAAGGCATCCGACATCGTGGTGCTGAATCTGAAGGAATTAAAAAACGCAGTCGCGGATTATTTCATCATCTGCTCGGCCAACTCCGACACGCAGCTAGAGGCCGTGGCTCGTTCGGTAGAGGAAGAAATCGAAAAAGTAACCGGCGAAAGCCCTTGGCAAACCGAAGGCCGTACCAACCGCGAGTGGGTGCTGCTCGATTACGTGGATGTGGTGGTTCACGTGTTTCTGCGCGACCGCCGCAAGTTCTACGCCCTCGAAGAGCTGTGGGGCGATGCCGATATCAGCTACATCGAGTCGGAGCCGGCGTAAATCAGAAAAAGAACGTCATGCCCATCTGGCATCCGCGCAGTCGAAGCATCTCTGCCGCAGTACTAATTCAATTGATTGAGTCACTAGAGCGGTAGAGATGCTTCGGCTGCGCGGATGCCAGATGGGCATGACGTTCTTTTTTCCTGTAGTTGTCGGTTCAACTTAAAATAAAATCGACCCGCACCCGTCTTTCTTTCCGAGCCGAACATTTGCTTTCGGCGCGGTGTTCTGCCGTAGTTATACCTGATTTTAACTAGCTATTTTCATGTCGGATAAAAATCCCAATATCAACAAGAAAAAGAAGCCCGTGCTGCCTACGCCCAGCCCCCGGCCCGGCATGCAGCTGTGGGTACTGGCGGGCTTGCTGGTGTTCTTGTTCGGGGTAATGTGGGTGAATAACCTGAATTCGCCCGCCAAAATCAACCAGCAGCGCTTCGAGCAGATGCTCACGGTCGGCGATGTGCGCGAGATTACCATCATCAACGAGAAGATGGTGGAAGTCGCGCTCAAGCCCGAGGCGTTGGCTAAGCCCGAATACCGCCAGGAGCTCACGCGCCGCACGCCCTTTGGGGCCACCGGCTCGGGGGCGCAGTTTTATTTCCCGGTGGTCGATGCCAAGCTCTTCCAGGAAGACCTGGACCGGGTGCAGAAGACCCTGCCGGCCGAGCAAAAGCTGCCGCTCAACATCGACTCCCGCCAGAGCCCCGGCGACTACATCGGCACCTACGGCTTCATCGTGCTGATGATTGTTGGTTTCTGGTTCCTGATGCGCCGCATGGGCAGCGCCGGCGGTCCCGGTGGCCAGATTTTCAACATTGGCAAGAGCAAAGCTGCTTTGTTTGAGGGCGGCGACAAGGTGAAAATCACCTTCAAAGACGTAGCGGGCCTGGAAGAAGCAAAGGAGGAAGTGCAGGAGATTGTCGAGTTCCTCAAGAACCCGAGCAAGTTCACCATCCTCGGTGGCAAAATTCCGAAAGGAGCCTTGCTGGTTGGCCCTCCCGGCACCGGCAAAACCCTGCTGGCCAAAGCCGTAGCCGGCGAGGCCGACGTGCCGTTCTTCTCGCTGTCAGGCTCCGACTTCGTCGAGATGTTCGTGGGCGTGGGCGCGGCGCGGGTGCGCGACCTGTTTAAGCAAGCCAAGGCCAAAGCACCCTGCATCATCTTCATCGATGAGATTGATGCCGTGGGCCGTAGCCGCTCGCGCGGCTCGGTGCCCGGCGGCAACGACGAGCGCGAAAATACCCTGAACTCGCTGCTGGTGGAGATGGACGGTTTCGGTACCGACTCCGGCGTTATCATTCTGGCCGCCACCAACCGGCCCGATACCCTGGACTCGGCCCTGTTGCGCCCCGGTCGTTTCGACCGTCAAATCAGCATCGATAAGCCGGACATCAACGGCCGCACCGAGATTTTCCAGGTGCATCTCAAGCCCCTGACGTTGGGCCCCGACGTGGATGCCCGCCGCCTTTCGGCCCAAACCCCTGGTTTTGCCGGCGCTGAAATTGCCAACGTCTGCAACGAAGCGGCTCTGATTGCCGCCCGCCGCGATAAGAAGTTCATCACCGACCAGGACTTCACCGATGCCATCGACCGCGTGATTGGGGGCCTGGAGAAGAAGAACAAAATTATCTCGCCCGGCGAAAAGCGCATTGTGGCCTATCACGAAGCCGGTCACGCCATCGCGGGCTGGTTCCTGGAGCACGTCGACCCGCTGGTGAAGGTGAGCATTGTGCCCCGGGGCGTGGCCGCCCTGGGCTACGCGCAATACCTGCCCAAAGAGCAGTTTCTGTACAATACCGAGCAGCTGACGGATGAGATGTGCATGGCCCTGGGCGGCCGCGCCGCCGAAGAATTGGTGTTTGGCAAAATCTCGACCGGGGCGCTGAGCGACCTGGAGCGCATCACCAAAATGGCCTACTCCATGGTGACGATGTACGGGATGAACGCCAAGCTCGGCAACGTGTCGTTCTTCGACTCGAAAGGGCAGAACGAATACGGCTTCTCGAAGCCTTATTCGGAAGCCACTTCACAGGTAATTGACGAGGAAGTACGGACCATCATCGAAAACGCCTACATCCGCACCAAGGAGCTCCTCACCGAGCGCCGCCACGAGCTGGAGGTAGTGGCCAAGGAGCTGCTCGAAAAAGAAGTGCTGCAACAGGAAGACCTGACCCGCCTGGTGGGCCCGCGTCCCTTCGACAACCAGACCAACTACCAGGCCCACATGGCCGGCACCGACCGCAGCGAAACTGCCAGCGAGGTGAAAGGCGAGCAAGCCGCCGGCGGTAAAATCGGCAATGACCTGCCCGAACTGCACCTGCCCGGCGTAGACGACGACCGCAACAACGAAGCTGCCGCCCCGACCGGTAACGTCGTAGCCGGCGCGTAATAACTTCGGCTATTGCTAAATTTAAAAAGCCCGCTCCTGATTTCAGGAGCGGGCTTTTTGCTTCATAAAAGCTAGGGCCAGGCCTAACTCCTAGAGCATTTTCCAAGGTAGTGTACGTGCCTCGGTCGGACGGCTCCGCCGTCGGACCGGTTGTCGTTTGCACCAATCTGGAAATTGCTCTAGGTGGTTAGTTTCGCGTTGGGTGCCAGCACGAGGACCTCAGCTAGTACAGCCGCCCGCCGGAATAAGGCGGATAGCCGGGCAGTAGGCGTGTTTTGAAGTCGCAGCTAGACACGCGCAGGGTACTCGGCGGCAAAGGCAGGATTGTAGACGAGGCGATAATCAGGTGCGAATCATATTTTTGGGCAGGTGTTGCCCCTCGGGCGCTTGGTTCTGCACTCCGCAGCAGAAGTATTCACCATAGCAAGCAGGTTGCTTCGACAAGGTGGATTGCTTCGTCGTGCGTCCGCGCAATGACAACCCTCAAAACTTCCTAAATTTCCACCTTGCGTTTGTTGTAATCGGGCTCCCAGTCGTTGATGGGGCGCGAAATGCCGGGGGGCAGGTCCAGGTCGGGCAGGCCCGAGTCGCGGGGTTCGCCGCCGCCGTCGTCGTCGCTGGCCGGGGGCGGCGGAGGCATGGTGCGCCGACGGCGCGGCAGCACCAGCACAAACACAAAGAAGGCGCAGAAGGCGAGGGCGTAGATGAGGCTGAACATGGCGAAGGTGGCTGAAGCGGTGCGGACTGATTGCACAACAAGTCTGGACCCGGCAGGGTGCCGGTCGGCATCCCTAAATTAACAGACAGCCAGCAAACCGCCAACTTGGCGCGGCCCCGGCGTGCCTGTACCGGCCCGCCGCCTTGCCTTTGCGGCATGTTTAGGGATGCTGATGTTACGCACGACATCGGCTGAGATGATACCCATCGAACCTGAACCGGGTAATGCCGGCGAAGGGAATAAACAGTCCACGGACGATTTCGCAGCCGCTCCGACCCCTGGGGCGACGGCGCGTTCCATTTTTTTGCCCACCACTTTTTTGAAAACTGTACCCTTTGCGGGGGCAGCGCTGGGTGCGCTGGCCGCCGCGCCGGCGCGGGCGGCCCGTCGCCGACACCACCAAGCTACGCAACAGCCTCCCCCGGAAGCCCTCGTAACGGCCTCCCGCGCCAACGAGCGCACCGCTACCGCCCCTACCAACCTCAGCAAGCAGGAACCTGGCCAAGCGCACAATTTCGGCCAGGACCTGCCGTACCTGCTCAACCAGATGCCCTCGGTGGTGGTGAATTCCGGTGCCGGAGCCGGCGTGGGCTACACCGATATCCGCATCCGGGGCACGAGCAATACGGGCATCAACACCACCATCAATGGCGTGCCGCTGAACGACCCGGAGTCGCACGGCGCGTTCCTGATTGATTTGCCGGATTTGGCTTCTTCCACCAATTCGCTGCAAATTCAGCGGGGCGTGGGCACCAGCCAGAACGGCGACGCGGCCTTCGGGGCCAGCCTCAACATCAGCACCCTCGACATCAGCACCCTCGACAACCGCCGCAAGGCTTACGCCGAAATCCAGAACACCTACGGCCCTTACCAGACCGGGAAAAACAACGTGTCCTCCGGCACCGGCCATTTCACCGTGGATGGCCGCCTCTCGCGTATTGTCTCCGATGGCTACATGAACCGGGCGGCCTCGGATTTGAAGTCGTACTATTTTGCCGCCGGCTACCAGGCCAAGAATACGCGGCTGAAGTTCAAAACTGGCCGATTTTGGGCTGAATAACGTGGTACTTGGCACCACCACCACCAAGCGCACCAACCTGGTCGACCGCAAGTGGCTCGATAATAACTTCTACGGCGGCACGCCGGCCCTAAACTACGAGCCCAGGGACAACGACAAGCTGCAAGCCACCATCGGCGGGGCCTGGAACCGTTACGACGGCGACCACTACGGCGCAATCAGCTGGGCACAAGTACGCTTCCACCGGCCAGCCCAACAACGTGGGCACCAATGTGGCCCGCAGCTACCGGCGGGGCGTGGAAATCAGTGGGTTCATCTTGGCCAACGACAAAATCAGCCTTAGCTCGACCCTGACGCTGAGCCAAAACTGTATTCTGGACTATCGGGACGTGACGTATTCCTACGATACCGCGTACGTCGCCGCCACAGAAATTGCCGCGCCGCGCACGTCCGCCATTTCGTATTCACCCAGCGTCGTGTCGGCCCACACCCTGGAGGGCCAGCCGTTAAAAGGTTTGCGCATAGCCTTGCTGCTCAAAACCGTGAGTCGGCAGTACCTCGACAATGCGCAAAACAGCTACCGTAGCATCAACCCGTATCAAACCCTCGATTTCCGCCTGCGCTACGCCCTGCACCCATCCTTCATGAAGGAAATTGAGCTGGGCCTGCTGGTGAATAACGTCCTCAACCGCGAGTACGTGGCCAATGGCTACACCTACACCTACACCTATCAGGGCACCAGAGCGGCCAGCAGGAAACCTTCAACTGGTTCTACCCGCAGGCTACGCGCAACTGCCTGGCCTCGGTGGGGTTGAAATTTTAAGTCGGCATGAGTGCAGGGGCGGGGTTTGCTCCCGCCCATCGTTGCACGATTCACTGACGAGTCGCACGACGGCGAGCGGGAATAAGCCCCGCCTCCACGTCCATCCGTTCTCCGATAACGGCCTCGGCCCAACTTCCTCTTCGCCTAGCTTGTTATCTTTGCCAAAACTCCCACCCCCAACCCCGCCCCATGTCTTCCGAAGCTGACGTACTCTCCCCCGAAGCCAAAGCCCACACCGCCCAAAAAGGCAGCACCAACGCCAACGGCTTCACCGATTATTTCGACCTCGACGGCCTGCTGACCGAGGAGCACCTGCTCATCCGCCAGTCCATCCGCGACTTTGTAAAGAAGGAAATCAACCCCAACATCGAGAAGTGGGCGCAGGACGCGCACTTCCCGAGCGAAATCGTGCGCAAGTTTGGCGATGTTGGCGCGTTCGGTCCCACCATCCCGCAGGAATACGGCGGCGGCGGCCTGGACTACATCAGCTACGGCATTATCATGCAGGAAATTGAGCGCGGCGACTCGGGTATGCGCTCCACGGCTTCGGTGCAGGGCTCGCTGGTGATGTTCCCCATCTACGCCTACGGCTCGGAAGAGCAGCGCCGCAAGTTCCTGCCCAAGCTGGCCAGCGGCGAGTGGCTGGGCTGCTTCGGCCTCACCGAGCCCGACCACGGTTCGAACCCCGGCGGCATGACCACCAACATCAAGGACATGGGCGACCATTACCTGCTGAACGGGGCCAAGCTCTGGATTTCGAACTCGCCCGAGTGCCAAGTGGCCGTTGTTTGGGCCAAAAACGAGCAGGGCCGCATCAAAGGCGTTATCGTGGAGCGCGGCATGGAAGGTTTCAGCACGCCCGAAATCCACAACAAGTGGAGCCTGCGCGCCAGCACCACCGGCGAGCTGGTGTTCGAGGACGTGAAAATCCCCAAGGAAAACATCCTGCCCAACATCGACGGCCTCAAAGGTCCGCTGTCCTGCCTCGATTCGGCCCGCTTCGGCATTGCCTGGGGTGCCATCGGCGCGGCCATTGATTGCTACGAATCGGCCCTGAAATACTCGCTCCAGCGCTCGCAGTTCGGCCAGCCCATCGGCGGCTTCCAACTCCAGCAGAAGAAGCTGGCCGAGATGATTACCGAAATCACCAAAGCCCAGCTCATGGCCTGGCGCCTGGGCGTGCTCAAAAACGAAGGCAAAGCCACCAGTGCCCAAATTTCCATGGCCAAGCGCAACTCCGTGGACATGGCCCTGCACGTCGCGCGCGAAGCCCGTCAGATTCACGGTGGCATGGGCATCACCGGCGAGTACCCCATCATGCGCCACATGATGAACCTCGAATCAGTGATTACCTACGAGGGCACCCACGACATTCACCTGCTCATTACGGGCGCGGACATTACGGGCATTCAGGCGTTTAAGTAGGCCTCGTAGCACATGCTTCAGCGTGTGCCCTGTAGAACGAAAAACAGCCGCCCCAGCAATGAGGCGGCTGTTTCTATAGAGCCCGGAAATAACAGAGCATCAATGCTTCTCCAATCAATACTTTTTGTTGGCAGGGCTTTCGCCCCCAATAGCAGGCACTTTGCAGTAGTCGCCGGAGATACTCATGGTCGTAGGCAGCTTGTTTGCGCTTGCGTTCGAGGATAATGGCTGGCGGGTCCTGAGCGAGCAAGTATAAAGCTGTTTTGCGTAAAATATTGGTATTCAAGGTTTAATAGTCCGCTTGTAAGCGCGACGGGTCTTCTTTGAATGTCGGGTCCAGCTGCCAGTGCAGTTGGTTTTCCACAGCCCAGTGCCCTCCAGATGAGTCGGGTGTACACCGCTGGGTTAGGGTCGGCCAAGGAACTGAGGTAGACGTTAAGCGTGAGCAACCCCTGCCGGCCACGTCGTGGGTGGCGGACAGGGTCGTAATCGCCGTTTGTTTGTTCGTTCTGGTCCCAATTTGGGCGTGGCCAAAGCGCAGGCACGCGTCAGCCACACGCTAAGCACGCGCACCAAGGCGTAGCGCTGGCCGGCGGGGGTGGTGGCGTAGTGTTGCTTGCCAGCAACGCACCGCGGCTGCGGCCGCCCGGCCAGCTACCCAGCACAGGCCCGCGAGGTGCCCCAACCTAAACGCTCGAGTGGCCACTCCAACGTGCCCCCAGAGGGGGGGCCGTGGACAAACGGCAGGCCCAACTCCGGGCGTAAAAAACCGGGCCGGGCCGAAAATAGCCGGCGACCTTATTTTTAGTGTGGAAGCCCTGTAGTGTTGTTTATTGCTCGTCACGACGGGGAATAATTACCAGGGGCTACACGGGGTCCTCTCAGAAAACGGAATAAATAGCACGTTAAGGCCTGAAAAGGGGCCGTAGGGGCTGGAATTTGCCAGGTGCGCGTTTCGTGCGCCAAGAATAATCCCCGGTCAGGTTGATGTGTTCCCAGCCCAACGGCGATAAGTGGGGCAACAGCACTTCGTACACGGGCTGGCCGTGGGCCCGCAGGGCCTGCACGGCGCGCTGTAGGTACACCGTGTTCCACAACACGATGACGGCCGTGAGCAGATTCAGGCCACTGGCTCGGTAGCGCTGCTGCTCGAAACCCCGGTCCCGGATTTCGCCCAGCCGGTGGAAAAAGACGGCCCGGGCCGGCGCATTGCGGGCTTCGCCTTTGTTGAGCCCGACCTGCACGCGGCGGCGCAAGTCCACGCTTTGCAGCCAGTCCAGAATGAACAGGCTGCGCTCAATGCGGCCCAGTTCGCGCAGGGCCACGGCCAGCCCGTTCTGGCGCGGGTAGCTGCCAAGCTTGCGCAGCATGAGCGAGGCCGTCACGGTGCCCTGCTTGATGGAGGTGGCCAGGCGCAGAATTTCCTCCCAGTGGGCCAGGATGTGGCGCACGTTGAGCGTCCCGCCCAGCAGGGGCGGCAAGGCCTCGTACGCCGGGGAGCCCGGCGGCACGTACATCTTCGTGTCGCTCAGGTCGCGGATGCGGGGGGCGAAGCGGTAGCTTAGCAGCGGCATCACGGCAAACAGGTGGTCGGTAAAACCAGCCGTGTCGGTGTAGTGCTCGGTGATGCGCAGGTCGGATTCGTGGTAGAGCAACCCATCCAGCACATAGGTGGCGTCGCGCACGCCGACGTTGATGACCTGGCTGCTGAAGGGGGCGTACTGGTCCGAGACGTGGCTATAAAACAGCCGGCCCGGCTCGGCCCCGTACTTGGGGTTAATATGCCCCGTGCTCTTGGCCCGGCCCCCGGCGCGAAACCGTTGCGCGTCCGAGGAAGAGGTCGTCCCGTCGCCCCAGTGGGCCGCAAAGGGGTGGCGCAGCTGCGCGTTGACCAACTCGGCCAAAGCCAGCGAATAGGTATCGTCCCGGATGTACCAGGCTTGCAGCCAGGAAAGCTTGGCGGGGGTGCTGCCGGGACAGGACTCGGCCATTTTGGTCAGGCCCAGATTCAGGCCATCGGCCAGCAAGGTCGTCAGCAACAGCGACGGGTCTTTGGCCGGGGCCCCGGTTTTTAGGTGCGTGAAGTGGCGGCTGAACCCGGTCCACTCGTCGACTTCGAGCAACAGGTCCGTAATCTTGACGTGGGGCAGCAGCCGGGCCACCTGCTCAATCAGGGCCTGCGCCGCGTCCGGCACGGCCGCATCCAAGGGCGTGATTTTTAGGCCGGCCGCCGTCAGGCTCGCATCCGGCAAATCGCCAGCGGCGGCCAGGCGGTTGACCGTTTCCAGCTGCTGGGTCAGGTGCGCCATGCGCTGTTGGAGGTACCGTTCCCCGTTCGGTTCTACGGCCAAGGGCAACTCGCCGGCCTGGAGCAGGGCAGCAAATGGTTCCGCCGGCACCAGGTACTCCTCGAAGTCCTTGAACTGGCGCGAGCCCAGCACCCACATATCGCCGGAGCGCAACGCATTTTTGAGTTCGGCAAGGGCGCACAGTTCATAGGAGCGGCGGTCCAGTCCTTCCGCGGTCAGCACCAGTTTCTGCCACCGCTTGCTGATGAAAGCCGTCGGCGCATCCGCCGGCAGCTTGCGGGCTCCCGTCGCGTTCATCGAGCGCATGACCTCAATGGCCGCCAGCAGACTCCTCGCGGCCGGGGCCGCCCGCAGCGGCAGGGCCGCCAGAAACGCGGGGGCGTAGCGGCGCAGGGTGCCGTAGTGCTCGCCCACGCGGGGCAGGAAGTCGAAATCGGCCGGTTGGGCCAGCTGTTGCGCTTCGCCCACGCTGGCGGTGAATGCCTCCCACGGCAGCACCGATTCGATGGCCGCAAACGGGTCCGTGCCCGTGGCCCGGGCCGTGAGCAGGACTTGGCCGATACGCCCGAACAGACGCACTTGCTGGTTAATGGCCTTACCCGAGGCTTGAAATTGCTGCTGGTGCTTGTTTTTGGCCGCGTTGAACACCTTGCTTACGATGCGGTCGTGCAGGTCGAGCAGCTCGTCCAGCACCGTGGCTGTACCTTCCAGGGCCAGGGCTACCAGCGTGGCCAGGCGACGCGCCGGCTCGAATTTGGCCAGGTCGGCCGGGGTCATCTGAGCCCCTTCCCGGGCGATTTTGAGCAACCGGTTTTGGTGGACCCGCCGCGCCAGCTCGGCCGGCAGGCCCAGCTGTTGCCACGCCGCGAGCCGGGCCAGGTGTTCGAGCAGCTGCCGCGCAGTGGGGGCCGCCGGGGCTTGCCGCAGCCACGCCAGCCACGTCAAGGTGCTGCCCTCGCGGCGCGTGAGCAGGTTTTCCAACGCCTGCCGGGCTTTCGGGGTCAGGTCCTCGGTCAGCGTCTGGTAAAGCCAGCGATTGGCCCGCGTCAGGGCCTCCGCGCTGAGGCGTTCAAGAACGGCTACCGTGGGTAACAGGATACCCTGCCGACGCAAGTGCCCCATCAGGGCCTGGACCAGCACCACGCCTTTATCCGTTTGCCGGGCGACTTCGGCCAGCCACGGCACGGCGGCCCGGTAATGTGGCAGGCCAAACGGCTGGAACCCAAACGCCGCTTGCAGTTCCATCAAGTGTTCGCGCCGGGTTTGCTCGCGCTGGCCATAAATCGCCCATTCCGGTACCGAAATCTTCAGCTGGGTGGCCACAAACGCGCGCAAGGCGGGAGCCGGCAACTGGTCCGTGCCCAGCACCACGCCCGGAAAACGGAGGTAGCAGAGTTGCACGGCGAACCCCAGGCGGTTGGCCGCGCCCCGGTGCTGCTGAATCAGCAAAAGGTCGGCTTCACTGAAGGTGTACTGCCGGATGAACTCCTCCGGGCTTTCGGGCAGCGCCAAGAGGTGCTCCCGCTCCATCGCCGAAAGAATAGAACGACGAGGCATGGGCAACGGGAGCGTACGGGAATCAGTCGGCTAAAGGTGGTGAATCCGTTCCACTCGGCCAACACGAGCCCAATTAGCCGATGCCTACCCGTATGAGGTTTTTCATAAAAACGACGGTATGGGTTAACTGAAAAAATAAATTCTTAATTGTTTGGCCAATCTTCATGCTGTGCTTTTCTTTGTGTCACCTTTCCTCTTAACTGTTCAATACACAGAATTATTTTTCATTCTTCTGTGAATCCGAATTGTCTACAATTCTCGACCAACTCCGGAATAGGTTAGCCGATTTAACATTAACACTGGTGGCTCTGGGCGAGATTCGACCCAGTGCCATATCTACTCTCTGTTACACGCCAGCTACTTCTTGTTACGCTAGCGTCTTCCGCGCCTCTTTGGGCGAGGCTTTTCCTTGCTGCTGGGTTCTGCTAGATACTATCCATTTTGGATGTCTCGAAGCCAATACGTGCGCATTTGCTGATTTCGTGCAGCCAGGTCAACAGCCGTTTCTTACGACTGCGCACCGGCTTGCATGAGGAAGCTGACGCACTGAAAAACAAGTTGCAAAGGACAATTAAGCTGATTCCCTCAAATCATTCCAGTTATTCTTTGTCGTTATGACAACAAGACTACTCCTCGCGAGAACCTTGATTGTGTGCTTGCTAGGTTGCGCGGCCTTATCTACCGTTCAGGCGCAAACTACATACGAAGCGGAAGGCGGCTATCCTCTGGTGCAACGGACGTTGTCGAATGTGGGCAGCAGCAACGGCGTGACCTACGCCGAGAACATCACTCAAGTGGGGTCGGCGGTTTTATTCACCGTTTCGGTGCCAACAACGGGGTGGTATACGGTGAGCGCCCGATACGCCGCAGCGCGGAAATACAATGGGGCCATGAGTGTATACGTCAACGGCGTCGACGCCACCCAGGCACAGTTTGCCAGCACGGGGTCGTGGGCGTCCTGGATACGCAATCCGTCGCAGTAGCCCTGCAAGCCGGGTCCAATACCATCAAATACCAGTATGACGCCGATGACAGTGGGTGGATTAACCTGGACTACATCGTTGTGAGCCCAGCCGCCAGCTCCGGCTACACGGCAGGGTCGGCGGCGGCAGGCGCGCTGCCCGCCGAAATTAGCATTGATAAATTTACCGGCACGGCGTCCTTTGAAGTACCCATATACACCCTAACCATTCCTGGCTTTTCGCTGCCGGTGGGGCTGCAGTATTCGGCCACGGGCGTCAAGGTGGAAGATACCGGTGGCGAAGTGGGACTTAACTGGTCGCTGCAAGGTGGGCTGGGCATTCACCGGCAAGTCCGTGATATTCCCGATGATGTTTCTTTCGTGGACCCAGGCACGCCCGAACACCGGTATGGCTGGCTCCGCTACCCCAGCGGCTCGCCGGCCAGCCGCATTGATTTAGTGCCCACGCCACCCGCGTCGTTCAGTGCCGCGAGTTGCATTCCTGCCGAGCAGAACGCTTTGACGCAGTTGCTCGGCTTTGGTTCCCTTAACCACGTGGCGGGTAATGCCTACGACATGTACGATACGGAACCGGACGTCTTCTCGTATGCCGTGCCCGGGTACAGCGGCAAGTTTGTCTTTGATGGGGCCGGGGCGGTACGGTTGATGCCGTACGCTCCCATCCAAATCACACCTCTTTTTACGAGCCAAACCCAGGTGAACTGTGCTTCTGCGGTGACCGCAGGAGAATTAACCGGTTTTACGATTCGGACGGCAGAAGGCACGGTATACACGTTCAACGTCACCGAGCGGATGGCGCAATCAACGCAATCTACGGGTGGTGCGAAGTTTTTGCTCCGAAATCTCTTTGATTACAAAGTCAATCAGTACACCAGCGGCACGCAAAGTAGCGGCCCGACTTCGTTCGATTACACCACCGGGTGGCTCGTGTCCGAGATAACAACGCCAGCGGCTGCTCTTAAATCCGACCAAAACCGCATCACATTCGCCTACGATTGCACTACCTTTCTCCCCAATCCTCAGTCGAGCAGCAACTTGTCTCAGATGGGAAATGCTACGCCGGGAGGCTCGTGGGACTATTCCGTGGTTACCATCGTCAGGGCCAGTCCTAAGTTGCGCAGCATCACCACCGCAACGGCGATTATTACTTTTAACCGCGAAATCAGTGAGTTGGACGACTTTCACGTCTCTTCGGTGGTTATCACAGTTCCACCTGAAGCTTATGCGTTGGGGACTGAAAGGGGAAAATTGATAAAGTCGTATGATTTTACGTACTACGGCGTTGGGCGGTACTTGTCCCAAATCACTCTCAACCAAAGTGCTTCCACAGTGCCGCTATACACCTTCTCGTACGCGGTCGACGCTGACGCCGGGAATGCCCCCCCCAAACACAATAGCGAGAAAGAAGGCTTGAACCAAGATTACTGGGGGTTCGCCAATAACAATCGGGCCACCACCGGTATTCCCCGCCTGTACGTCTACCCCCAACTGCTGACGGCTGCTACCCCCCGCCCGGCCGCGCCTTACCGCCTTTACCCTGCGCCGGCTTACGATGCCGGTGGCCTCGTGCTGGAAGGAGCAGACCGCCGCCCCGCCAATCGCTTGGGTGTTGCCGTCGCCGGAACCCTGAATGGCGTTACGTTCGCCACCGGTGGTCAAGTAGTACTGGAATATGAGCAAAACCAATTCTTCGACCCCGTTGCGCAGCAGTCGCTGCCGGCCGGGGGCCTGCGCTTGCGCACGGTGAAAGTCAAAGACCCCGTGACGCGGGTGGAAACCCGCCGCGACTACAGCTATCAGCAAACAGTCAATGGGGCCGGCGTGTCGAGCGGCGTGTTGCTGCACCTACCGCGTTATGCGTTTGCCATGCCGCTGGCCAGCAGCACGCGGTGGGAAGACATTACGGTCCGTACCGTGGAGGAAGTAGCCGCTGACCCGTTCGAAAGCCGGGTGGTCGGCTATCAGCAAGTGACGGAAATGATGCCCGGCAAAGGACAGGTGGTGACGACGTTCGCCGTGCCCGCCGGTGCCGACGATACTTCCAGTCCAGGCGAAGTGGACAACAGCCGGCCCGCGTCGCAGTTGCTGCCCGCGTGGCAGCGCCCGGTTTTTGGCATCGCCCGGCAGCCTGCAAACGGCAACTGCCCCAACCCGGCCCCCGTGTCGGCGGTGGGCGAACTGTACCCGTTCGTTCCGGCGCCCAATTACGATTTCTGCCGGGGCATGCCGTTGACTGTGGAGTACCGGGCCGAGCCCAGCAGCGGCACAGCGCCCGGCCCCGTGGTGCGGCAAGAAACATACACGTACCAATACGTTAACGCCCGGCCTGCCTTAAGCCCGGTAACGGGCTTGCGGTACGAGCAATTAGGCGATTTTGGCCAAAGCCAAACCGTGCTGGCCTACGCCAAGTACACGCTGCTCACGGATTACTTCTACCGCCCGAGACAAGAGGTTTCCACGCAGTTCGTCGTAGGCGGTACAGCCAGCCAATCCACTACCCGGTACGCCTACAACAGCCAGGGTTGGCTGGCGTCGAAAACCCTGTTGGGCAGCGACAACGTCGTCGCCCGAACGCGCTACAAGTACTTAAGCGACTATGTACTCCCCGCGGCGGGCGCGACGGGTAATCTACTTCTCATGAGCAGCCGGGTTAGTGAAGGCATCAGCGCCGACCCCGTCGAAACCATTTCGGAAATCCGGCCGGCTGGCGGCAGCGGGCACGTGGCTTATGTAGGGGCGACGCTGCAAACTTTTGCCACCAGCACCGTGTCGGCGGGCGCAAGCGGCCAGCCCGTTACGCGCACGTACCCGTTCGAGCTGCGGCGCTGGCAGCCAGCACAACCCGTGGCGAGCTACGATTCCGTGCGGGTGGTCAACAACGACCTGTACGTTCCGGCCACAATGCGCGTAGCCTCGGCCGTGCTGGACGTGGACGCGAATTTGAACGCGCTGTCCGTGCGAACCACCGCCGGCCGGCAGGTTGTCGGCAAGCATTTAGGTTACGGGGGATTGGTTCCGCTGCTACAGGTGGCCAATGCCAAAGCCAGCGAAGTGATTTTCTCCGACTTTGAAACGGAGGATAAGACGTTCAGTTTCGTGGCGGCTAATAGTGCCAACGCCGCGCCGTTTCCATCTTCTACTGCGGCCCACACCGGAAGCCAAGGATGCATGCTGCCAGCCGGCAGCAGCCAAACAACGCCGCTGCCCACCTCCACAGCTTCGCAGTACCGGCTGACTTTCTGGGCACGGGGAGCGACTGCGGTGAACGGAAACGTGACCGTTCAACCCGCTACGACCCCAACCATTGCCATGCCGTTTGCCTGTACCACCCAATGGCAGCGCTATGAAATGCTGTTGCCGTTGGGCACCCTAACGAATCGGGCAGCCTATCAACTGGCGATAACGGCGAACGCGAGCAACGGCAATGACCTCCTGCAAATCGACGACATCCTGCTACTGCCAACGGACGCCGCCGCTACCAACACAACATACAGCCTCGCTACCGGGAAGACCTCGGAAACGGATGCGCGAGGTCGGACGACCTATTACGAATACGCTCCGACGGGGGACTTGGCTGTGGTTCGCGACCACAACCAAGCTATTGTCCACCGCTACCAGAAAGTCCTGCCAAATCAGACCGTGCGCCTAGGTGTATTCTTCACGACCACAGGTGCCATGCAGGAACAACTGCCCGTCACCTTCACGGCCATGACCAATTTGAGCGGGACGTTGCAGTACCAATGGGATTTCCACGATAACACTGGAATCACTACAACCGTTAGTCCCCAGACGACCCATACTTTCTCCACGTCAGGACATTACCAGACGTTCAAAGTCAGCTTGACGGTGAGCAGCCAGGGGGCGAGTTACCTATATACCCAAGACGTTTCCATCAACCCGGTTCCGCTTCTTTTAACGGCTTGTACCAACGGCGTTGTGAGCGTTGACGACTGTGTAAAAGGCGCTAGTAACGTGACCGAGGTTAGTTCCGGTTGTGGCCTCGCCCCTTCGTCAACCTCCGCCACGTTTCAGGTTACTGCTAATTTAAGTGGCGTATCCTATCAGTGGGAATTTTACGATACAAGTCGCAATACCCCAAGTTGGGTGCCGGTAGCGTCAAACCCTAATGTCATCATCGGTGGTTCGCCAACGTCAGCCACGATTACTGTGGCAAAGACCAGCCGGACCCGGTTCCGATGCCAAGTGCACGAAGCAGTGCAAGATGCGACATCCGAGGAGTTCGCAATTAATCACTTCAAGAGTGACCTGAACTGTCCATAAACCCTTCCGCCGATTCCGATTTCATCAGCCAGCATCGGCAGCTGGGATGTCTACTTTCCTTCCATAAAAAGCGCATGCCTACCTCGACTTTCTTTCGTTTTTTACTCAGTTGGCTGGCTATCCTTGTATTCAACTCCTGGCAATGCCCGCTTGTGCAGGCACAGACCACCAAGGTGCGTGAACAAGCAGTAGCGCGACCAGAGGGAACCGGACAAGTAGCATTATCTGGACCAGGACAGGGATGCTTAAATATAGAAGTTGATTTTACCGCTATCGGCTCCTACAGTTCCTGGACTTGGGAATCGGTAGCAGATGCTGGAAATGCATCATTAAGCGACAATGGCACCTTCGTAAGAGGGGTACCAACATCAGGCGGGTACAAAGCCACTTATCGCTTTTCCAGCCCAGGAACCTATACTGTTTCGGTTGATGTTGGTACCAGCAGTGCGTCCAGGGTTATTACCGTTATAGAACCAATCTCCGGCGTTATTACAACCGTTGGTTCCACCGCCCAACTATCGGCTACGAGCGCGACTATTTGCCTGGGTAGTACCCTGCAACTCGTTCCGCCTGCGAATTCGACTAACTGGTCTTGGAGCGGGGCGAATGTGACGATGAATTCCAGCAACGGCGTGGCGACGGTGCAGCCGGTAGCAGAAAACAACACTTACTCGCTGACGTACACCATCGGGGGCACTCCGTGCCAGGTCACAAGCACGTTCGTAGTAAATACGGCATCGGCCGCGGGCAAAGTAGAAGTACTCAACAACGACCCGTACGGCGAAAATTGGTGTTATGGTACGGGACCCATTCACTTCGTCGTCAAAAACCCAGACCCGTTGCGGGTGTACAGTTGGTACGACTCGCCCGGCAGCACCACGTCGGTCGGCACTGGGCCTTCCTGGACAACCAACGTCACGCAAAGCAAGAGCTACTAAGTTTCTACCTCACTCTGCCAGGAACAAACGCCTATCCCGGTGTTAATTCGGCGGGTCCAAATCCAGGCCCAAACGACAGCAGTCTTTACGACCCCAACCGGACCGATTCGGTTGGGCCGAGCCGGCGTAGTTATTCTTCGAGCCAGCAGCCAAGGAAGCGTAACGTGGTTTCTTGACGGCCGGCAGATAACCAGCCAAAATGGTTCCTTCTATCTCTCCGCAACGCAGGCAGGGCGCTATACCGTTCGTACCAACTATCCGAATAGCTATGCCCCGGAGGACGAGTCGCAGCCAGTGGATATAGTTAGCGGGTTAGATGGCCAGTTTGTGAATGGACAAGCGCTCACGTACCTGAGCGATACTCAAGTATTAAAAGCAGGCATAACGACAACCGACCAGGTAGCTCAATTGGCAACTGCCGACCGGACGCAAACCATCACCTACCTGACGGGGTGGGGCCAACCATTGCAGCAGGTTGGGGTTCAGGCGGGTCCCGCCCAACAAGATTTGGTGCAGCATGCGGCCTATGCGGGCGACCCCACGACTTCGCGTACCTACCTGCCTTTACCAGCTAGTCCTTATTCCAATACGCCGGGCCTCTACGAACCGGACCCAGTTGGAAAGCTCAATGCCTACTACGGTAGTAACTTTTCCGAGAGCCAACCTTACGCGGTGACGCAAGCCGAAACCTCGCCGCTGGGGCGACCGGTTAGTCAGGCACCAGCCGGCAGCGCTTGGGCCAGTCATCCCAACCAGCTCAGCTACGCGACCAATACGGCGCAAGACGGCGTGCGCCTATGGAGCGGACAGGATGCTAGCAGTGTGTATGCGGCCGGGCAGCTCACGAAGGAGGTGCTGATGGATGCCGACGCACGCCGTACCGAAATTTATAAGGATGGGCTGGGGCGAACAATCCTGCAGCGCAAAGTTACTGGCTACGGTGGGGCCAGCCCCCAGAACCTCGACACCTATAGCGTGTACGCAACGGCTGGTTACTTACAGTACGTGGTGCCGCCAGCAGCCGTGGCGGCTATGGCGGCCGCCAACACGTGGAACGTGGCCAATATGCCGGCTGGCTTCGCCAATTTGTGGTTGTATCAGTACACTTACGACAACCGTGGGCGGCTGGTCGAGCGGCGCTTTCCCGGCGCAGCGCCCGTGTACCTGGTGTACGACCAGTTCGACCGGCCCATCCTAGTGCAGGACGGCAACCACCGCGCGAACAACCAATGGTTGTTTACCAAATTCGACTCGCAGAACCGTCCAGTGGTGTCGGGGCTGTTCCCCTATTATAGTCAGAACTCGAACGTACGGACCATCCTGCAGGACTTGGCCGACAACTCAACGCTGACCATGGGATACGAAACCCGCACCAGCGGGGGCTATACGCCCAATCAGACTTTTCCGGATGTGAGCAGCGCCACTATCCTGTCGGTAACGGTTTTTGACGACTACGACCTGGACCTGGATGCCAGCCACACGCCCGATTACGCGTACGTTACGCAAGGTATTACTGGCAGTCCTGAGCCCGTAGCTACTACCCAACTGCGCGGGCTGCAAACCATTACCCGTACCCGCGTGGTGCTGCCGGGGGGGCAATACGGTGGCTGGCTCACAAATGCCCTCTTTTATGACCAGTACGGCAACCTGATTCAGAAGCAAAGTAACAACCTGCTGCAAGCCAGCGGCGCATTGGGCGACGTGGCCACGCTGGTGTATCGCGAGCAGGGCTTTGTGCCGCAGGTGTTGCGCTCGCTGAAAAAGCAACAGACCCCGGACCTGCCCGGCAACTTCTCGCCCACGGTGCAGGTGCGCACCCGTTTTAGCTACGACGCCGGCGGGCGCCTGCTGCAGACCTGGCAGCAGCACCAGTGGAAGAACGTTTGGGAGCCGGAGGTGTTGGTTGCCACCAACACCTACACCGACCTGGGCCAGGTGGCACGCAAGCAACTGCACAGCCGCGACGGGGCAAAGTACCTACAAACCGAAGACTTTACTTACAATCTGCACGGGCAACTCCAGCGCATTAACAACCCCAACTACCTGACCGTTTCGAATGCCGAAAACGACCTATTTGCACTCGAAATTATTCGAGAGCAGACCAGTAATGGCTTGGGTAACACGCCCCGGTACGACGGCGGTATTTCGGCCGTGACGTGGGCCTCGCACAACGCCGACCAGCACAACCAGCCCGAGCGCCAGCGCAGCTACCGCTTCGAATACGACGGCCTGGGCCGCATGACGGATGCACTCCACCAGGCACGCTCGGCTTTCTATTACGGGTGGGGGGAAGAGGCAGGAGCCTATGACGAGAAAAACATCCGGTACGACGCCAACGGCAACATTACGGCCCTTCAGCGATATACCAAAGCTACAGACGGTGCCGCAGCCACGCTACTCGACAACCTGACTTTTACCTATACCGGCACCGGCAACCAGCACAGCAAAGTCGATGACGCCGGCGACATTACGAAAGGCTTTAAGGATGTCAATACTACGCAAGAATATGCGTACGACCCCAACGGCAGCATTACGCGTGATGATAACAAAGGCGTTAAATACACCTATAATGCGTTAAATAAGGTTGAGAAGCAGGAAGTGGGCACTGGCGCGCTCAACTACACTTACGACGCAACGGGTACCTTGCTGAAAAAAGAAACGGTTCGTGGCGGACTATCCAGCATCACCGAATACTATATTGATGGCTTGGCCTATCAATCATACCTGAACTATGCCGGTCTCCTGTCGGTACCCACCACCGAAGGCCGGGCCATGGTAACCGATAAAACGGCGTCCCGCCTCACGTACGAATACCATCTGCGCGACCACCTGGGCAACCTGCGCGTGGCCTTCCGGGCCCAGCCGGGAACCGAGGACTTAAAACTGTCATCGGAAGCGAACGAGTACGATGGCGAGTATCCCAATTTTTCGGGTATCGACGACACCCGGAGCGCCGACCCGGCCGTGTTACCTGCCCGTGACGGAAGCTATGTAGCATCCGCCACGAGCGACAACAGCGGCCCGTATATTTCTATTCCGGTGGCGCACCAAGACCACATCAAAGTGCGGGTGTACTATATAAAACCCCGAACGGGGTGCAGTATTACAGGCCGGCACCGTCGCCTACCCGTTCTACCGCAGCCACGGCCATTGCGTGGGCGGTGGCTCCAACGCTGCTACCCCTACCGGCCAACCCGGAGCGTCCGTCCCGCGCCACGCCGGGCATACAGGTGAGCTTGACGGGTTTGCTCGGCTCCCTGTTTGCGTGCTCCCACCAGGCAGCTGCCCCGCCAGTAGCCAAGCCGGCTCAAGTGCCATCATTAGATGCCTACCTGCTATGGACGCTGACAAATGCTAACGGCCAGGTAATTCGTACGGGTACCATTGTGGCACCTGTTACACTCCAGAGCCAGACCAACTGGACCCAACTCAACCTGCCACTTGACATCGACCTGAGCAGCGAAGAAGCCCGCACCGGCACGCTCTTCATCCGAGAAATGAACGACGGCAGCCAGCCGGTGTATTTCGATTCGCTCACCATCACCCACCCGCAGGACCGGGCGCTGGTGACGCAGGAGCAGCACTATTATCCCTTTGGCATGGCCATGAGCGGGGTGGCAGTGAATACCATTCCGCAGGTGTCGAACGTAAGCAAGGACCAGTTCAACGACGGTTCAGCCTTGCAGGACGACCTGCTCGGGGCAGAAGGCGGCGTATACAGCACCTTCTATCGGACTTATGACCCGGCTACCGGGCGCTTTACGGGCGTGGACCCGCTGGCGGACAGGTATGCTGATTGGACACCGTATCAATTTGCATTGGGTGTTCCAATTGCAGCGAATGACCCAAGTGGAGCATTAAGTCAAGGTGATATACAGTTTCTGTACAACATGTTAAATGCAGTTAATAATTCGGATGACAATATATCAGGGATTTCGCTTTCGTTTGGCAGTGGCAGTGGCAGTGGCAGTGGCAGTGGCAGTGGCGGCGGCGGTTCCATCAGTGATTTTATAAACAGTGTGGCAGACGGTTCAGCATCTATGCTGAGCTATAGAAACGGTCAACTGGGCTTCTACAGTCAGTCAAGCGCAAGTGCATTTGCAGGTTTTGGCCTTAATAAGCTTGGGACTAATGTAGGTAGCGCTAGTGTCACCGCTACTTTTAACGTTATAAATGACTTTACTACCTGGACATTAGGTGGAGGGAGCACAATATATGCAGCCCAAGAGCTCGCGTCTGCTAAAATGGCTCAAGGTCTTAATGCTGCCCTACCAGAAGTAAATGCCCTTATTCAGACTGGCAAAATTTTGGGTGGCGTTGGAACAGCATTGGGCGTAATAGGTGGTGTTGCAACCTTAGGTATAGCTGGTTATGAAATAACGCATCACGATGCGTCGGGGCGGTCTTTAGCCGACTTGCATACTGTGATTAACGTTGGTGTAGCTGGTATTGGTCTTGCGGCAACAGCAGCTACTGTTCTTGTTGGCGCAACTTTAATTTCCTCCCCGGTATTACTGGGAATCGGAGTTGCATACTTGATATATGAAAAAGCTGGAGGAGAAAAATTTGTTGATGAACACTGGGGTAAAAATGGAAGCGCATGGAATTTAACTCCTACGATGCCTCCATCAGGGGTGGTAGGGTATTGATTAATATGGCACCTCTATCTGTACTCTGTAGTAGCAAAATCAACTCTGTCCTTTACGCGAACTCTTTCGAGCACATAAAATGAATTCACTATTTAATTTCTTATATAAAATCTCTATTTCAATCGTTCAAGATGATGGAAATAAGGATGCATCTTTTGTAAGAAAAAGAGCTCACAGAAGTGTGATTATAATGTCATATATGGTTGGCTTATTTGTAAGCAGTATTTCCATATATATTGTATCATTAATAATGGGCACTAGTGATATAAATGCTCAATTGTTTTATACCACATTTATTTCAGGATTATTCGCGCCTTATCTGATAATCTTTAATTTTTACATAATTAAAGAAAGATATAAAAAGATTTATTTTCAAAACAATTTAAGTAAATACCGATTTTATCTTCTCTTGGCGTACATTTTTTGCCATACTGCTTTTATAATTATATTATATTTCTCTAGTTTGATTGGACGGTAATAGTTCTAATACTCATTTAATCACAAAGCCCATTATTCATTACTCAATTAGTCTCAAATTGAGTAATGCACTTTTTATTGATTACCGATACAATGCGTTCCATACATTTTCTGTTCAACGAGATACTATTACTCTCATACTGATTACTTCTGCATAAGAGTTAATTAACTCCGATTAATCTGATATGCAAACAATATGCTTATGTAACATTGATGCATATGAAATACAAACGACATATCGTAGCTATTTTGACAGAACTCACATGTAGTGTAGTGCATGCCCAAAATAACCAGCCCATCCACCTGCTATTCAAAGCAGTTATAGCCCTACCCGCTAGGTCCGGCCTCACGGCCATTGCCACTGGCGACTTCAACCACGACAACCGGCGCGACCTAGCCGTGTGCGAGCGCAACCTGAACCAAGTGGCCCTGTACCTGCGCTCGGCGGCGGGCACCTATCCCACGGCCCGCCATACCTTCGCCGTGGGCCAGCTGCCCACCGGGTTGGTATCCTTCAACCGCCAGCCCGGCACCTATCACGCCGACCTGATGGCCCTGAGCCGCACCGGACGCCTGGTGCATTAGAGTACTGAGCTTCTAACTGAATGTGCAGTTTTAAGCTAATACAACATCCTTAGCAAAAAAACTGATTAACCATGAATAAAT
>JAYULN010000252.1:0-2033 GCA_043763525.1 Hymenobacter sp. | reverse complement strand
GGGTTTGGTTTCGTCCCACACCTTCTCCAGCACTTCGGCGAAAAGCTCGGAGGGCTGAGCGCCCGACACGGCGTACTTATCCTCGAACACGAAGAAAGGCACGCCGCGCACGTTGATTTGCTGGGCTTCGTATTCGTCAAGGCGCACGGCTTCGGCGTAGGTGCCGGCGGTGAGGGCGGCGCGGCTTTCGGTAGCATTGAGGCCGATTTCGGTACCGAGTTTTACCAGCGTGTCGAGGTCGCCGATGTTCTGACCTTCGAGGTAGTAGGCGGCCATGAGGCGTTCCTTGGTGGTATCCTGGCGGCCGTGGTGGGCGCCGAGGTGGATGAGCTGATGCGCCAGAAACGTGTTGGCCGGAATGGTGCGGTCGAAGTCGTAGGCCAGGCCCACTTCCCTGGCCACGCCGGTCATGAAGTCGTTCATTTTGCGGCCTTCCTCTACCGAAACGCCCTTTTTCTTGGCCAGCGACTCGTGGATGCTCTCGCCGGGAATGGGCTGGAAGTCGGGGGTGAGCTCGAAGCTGTGCCACACCACTTCCACCTCGTCGCGGTGGGCAAACTGGGCCAGGGCTTTTTCAAATTTGCGTTTGCCGATGTAGCAGAACGGGCATACTACATCGGACCAGATGTCAACTTTCATATCGTTGGTTTTTTAAAGCTATGGAAGGAGCTACAAGAAATCGGGGCGGCGAAAAGTTTCAGGACAAGATTGGATTATCCTGAACGTCATGCAGAGTGCAACGAAGCATCTTTACCGCAGAAGTAATTCATTTACTATCAAGGTAAAGATGCTTCGCTGCGCTCTGCATGACGTTCTGTTGCTCACTTACCGCAACCCCCGCCCACGTAGCGCAGTGAATTTCTCCTGCATTCCGCCAACCTTTGCGGGCACACGCAACCCCTTATGGAATACCAACAACTAGGCACCTCCGGCGTTACCGTTTCGCGCATCACCTTTGGCAGCTGGGCGGCGGGCGGCTGGATGTGGGGCGGCACCGAGCAGAACGATGCCGTGGGAGCCATTCACGCCAGCTACGAGCTGGGCGTAACCAGCATCGACACGGCCCCCATCTACGGGCAGGGGCTGAGTGAGGAAATCGTGGGCGAAGCCATCAAAAGCCTGCCGCGCGACAAGGTGCAAATCCTCACCAAATTCGGTATGCGCTGGGATTTGGCCAAGGGCGACTTCGCCATGCATAGCCACGACGGTGCCGGCCGCCAGCTCGATGTGTACAAATACGCCGGCCGCGCCAGCATCATCAAGGAGTGCGAGGACAGTCTGCGCCGCCTCGGCACCGACTACATTGACCTCTACCAACAGCACTGGCCCGACACCACCACGCCGATTGACGAAACGATGGAGGCCGTAACCCGCCTCATCGAGCAGGGCAAGGTGCGGGCCGCCGGCGTGAGCAACTACTCGGTAGCCCAGCTGCAGGAAGCCGAAAAGACGCTGAATATTGTCTCAAACCAAGTACCCTACAGCATGGTGCGCCGCGATATTGAGGCCGACGTGGTACCGTACTGCCTCGAAAACCACAAAGCCATTCTGGTGTACAGCCCGCTACAATTGGGCCTGCTGACGGGCAAAATCAAACCCAACCAGTCCTTTGGCGAGGGTGATTTACGCAACGGCCACCGCTTATTCACGCCCGAAAATGTGCGGAGCGTGAATGCCGTGCTCAACAAAATCCGCCCGCTGGCCGAAACCAAAAACGCCACCCTCGGGCAGCTCGTGCTGCGCTGGACGCTGGCGCAGCCCGGCATTTCGGTGGCGCTGGTGGGGGCCCGCAACCCCGAGCAGGCCGTGCAGAACGCGCGGGCCATGGACTTGTACCTCACGTTTGAGGAGCTGGACTTCATCAACAAGCAGCTGAAGACGCTGCAACCCGCCGCGGCGTAAAAAGTCAGTTGAACGATGTAGAGACGCATCATTGCGTCTCGTCGTTGAATGTTGTCGGTTGCTCCACTGGCCTTCAGTTGCTGATGTTGTTATATCGGCGCGGTTCCGGCTGTTCAACGGCAAGACGCAAT
>JAYULN010000251.1:0-5024 GCA_043763525.1 Hymenobacter sp. | reverse complement strand
AAGTGCAGCACGGCCTCGCCGCTAGCTGGGTTGGGCGAGAGGGTGAGCTGGCTGAGGTGCTTGGCAGCAGCGGCAGGGCTATTGGGTGGTAGGTGGTGGGCGGCCTGCCCCGTGGTATCGGCCGGGGCTTTGCGGGTGGATGCCGTTCGGAAATTGCCGGCTATGTTACACGTCAGGTTGGCCCCCAGCACCTGGGCCGGGTCGGTGGCATCGGCACTATACGAAGTGCCCAAGTACCCGTTGGGCGAGTAATCGGCGATGACGTTGTTGTTGATTTGGGAAATGTCGTTCACATCCTGCCCGGTGTAGTCGCTGAAATCGTAATACCCCACCAAGCCCGCCTGGGGCGTGACGAGCGATGCCGACTTGTACTGGGCAATATCGGCGCTGCTGCGCGCGATATTCCACACGCGCACCTCGCCAATTTGCCCAGTAAAGCCTTCCAAAGGAAAGTGAACATCCCCGCCAAAGCAAACCTCGGCCGTCGAAGCCGGGCTGCGGGTGGTTACCGGGGAGTAGGCGGCCTCGACCCCATCAATGTAAAAGTGCAGGTGGTTGGTCGCATCCCGCGAAACGGCGACGTGGTGGCAGTTGCCGTCGGTGGGCAGGCTCATGCCGGGGTCCGAAAAATTATAATAATTCTGTCCTTCGAGCTGGCAGAGCAGGTAATGCCCGTTGTAGAGCGTCAGCAGCAAGCCTTTTACGTTGTAAGCGGCATCGGTATAGCGGTTAGAAAACAGGGTTTGGGTGGCACCCCCCGAGTAATCCGACCGAATGGCGGCTTCGACGGTGAAGGTTTGGGTAAGCGTATGAATCGGCGAGGTAAACCCACTCGGGGCTTGCGGAATCGTCACCACGTCATCGTTGCCATCAAACAGCAGTGCCTCGTTGCGGTTGGGGCACAGGGTGCTCAGGGCCGTGTTGCCGCCCGTCAGGCGGCCGCAGAACAGCAGTTGGCTGCGGCAGTTTAGCGCGGGCAGGCCCAGCGCGGGATTGGTGCCGATGATGGCCCCCGGTGCCACGTCGAGTATCACGTTGCGGTCGCTCAGGTCGGCCCCCGCTTCGAGGCACAGGTAAGCGCCGGCCTGCACCTGGATGACACCCCCGTACCCCTGAAGCTTGCCGCCACTGCGCACCACCAGCGAGCCGCCCGCTTCGATGCGCGTGGTGGTGGCGTACCAGCCCGTATAGGTGCCCCCGCTCTGAATATCGAGTACGGCCCCGGTTTTCACCGCGAACGTGGTGCCGTAGGGATTGAGCTTCAGCTCGCCGCCGCTCTTCACCTGGAAGGCCGTGTTGGCACCCGCCACGTTCACCGTCGACCCGCTTTCCTGCAAAAACAGCACCCCCGCCCCGCCACACGTGAGCGTGGTGGGGTTGACGAACTCGCCGGCCAGCTTGGTGTGGCGGTTGTTGGTGCCGCTTTTGTTGATGGTGAGCGTTTGGCCACTCATCACACGCACGTCGGCCCCGCTGGCGGCCCCGGCCACATCCATCATCTGTAAGTCGCCGCTCCACCGCGTGTTTTGGGCAATGGCCACGTCGTCGTAGCGCACTTTGATGGTAATAGCGCCGGTATACTTATTCTTGGCAATGAGCTCTACCGAGAGTCCGCCGAGTTTGATGGGGGATAATTTAGCCGTGGTAGGGTCGTAGCGCTGCTGCTCGAAGATGGCGGGGTTGTACGAGTTGCCCATCTTCTGCCCGACGGTCTTGAAGGCCGCATCGGGGCCGAAAATGCCGTCTTCGCCCACCCCATTTAGAATAAACGAGGGGGTTGATTCGCTTATGGTTCCAACATTGCCTGTGGTCACATCATTGTAAATAGTGCCATAACCAGGGGTGCCAATCCTGTCGAGGTCAATTCGGCGCCGGGTTATCTGGCTCTCTCCACCAAAGGGGTTCGCAATGGGGTTGGTAAAGTCGTAGAGGTCGTAATTCAGGAAGTAGTTGTCGAATTTGGAGGAAGAGGCCGAGGGAGTGTAGTCAAAATTGCCTTGGGCGGAAATCACTTTCAAGCCGTTGCAGCCAATATCCTGCGAGTTCAACAAGTCGGTCCGGCTGGCGGCCACTCCTTCCACCATGGCGATAATGCCTGTCGGCGCGACGCGCAACGGGTTGGGCTGTGGTAGCTGCGAGCCGACGGGATAGCCGTGCCGGTCATCAAAAGCGCTGGTGCGTTGGTGGTTTTCCAGCCACAGGTACTGCGTCGAGTTCGGTAGTTTGATGCGCATTACGTCGCCAGTCGTCACGTAGTCACGCAACGTGTATTCGCCGTTGGTGGCCGTGAGCGATGCCGGCCCCTGCACGTCGCTGTTGACGCGGGTGGTCCCGGTCAGCAGCTCCACCCAGCCGTTGTACCACCGCTCCCAGGCATTGGCCATGAAGAAGGTTTGCAGTTTGCCCATCATGCCCGGCCCTTCGGTCAGGTAAAACTTGTCGTACACCGTCCGGTTGGCGGCCAGGTAATGGGGGCTGTTGTACAGCGTGTGCGCGAATTCGTGTATGAACACTTCCTGGTCGAGGCCGCTCATGCCGCCGGCCTGCGTAAAGCCCACCCCGTTGATGCCATACAGTTGGCCGTTAGCGGAGGAAATGCCGGAGATGCTCGGTACTGCAGCCCAGCCGGCACTCGTATACGCGATGCCTTGTTGGTATTGGGTATTGGGTATCGGGGTTCTAAAAGGGGTCCCGGGATTCCGCCAGATGATGACCGTATAATCGATGGTGTGGTCCGGGGGCGTGGTACTGTTATCGTGGGTGAAGTTGGGGCTGGCTCCGCGCTGGTCAACCTGGCTGAAATCAAAATTCGGGGTGTCTGGGTCGTTTTTGAGGGCCGCCATTACTTCATCGGTGTAAGCAAAGAAGCCCCTGGGGTCGAAATTTTTGATACTATCAGCGGTGACGTTAATACGTTTGGGAAAGAATATTGCCTGTATCTTGAATGGGTTGGCACTATGCCGCGACATCTGGTAGTAAAGGTTGGATAGGGTATGGTCCACGGCATTGTTCTGAAAGCTGGCGAGGCTGGTATAGAAATCAGCTGTGACGTTTCGGGGAAAGCTAGTGCCTGGGATGGGGTGCGTGGCATCCGTTTGCGGCCAGGGATTGTCATTGTTTTGATTTTGGGCATAATTCGGGGCAGCAGGGTTCACGTCATTAGTAAAGCCCGCGAAAACGACCAGCACCTTCAGCACTCCCTGCGGCGTTACGGCTCCCCCGTAGTTGCTGAATCCGCTTTGTGGCCGGGCGGCCGGCTGACTATTACCCCCTGGGCGCTGGGGTCGCGTCGGGAAACAGTTGGTGAATTCTGGTCGTGAAAATAGGGGGCCTGGTTCCTGCGCCCGTGCGCCTCGGGACAAGAGCAGACCCGGCAGAAAAAGGGCCAGCGTAAGACAGAAGAAGTAAACTGTTTTCATGGGCTTTGGGGTTTGGTGAAAAAATGGGTTAGTGGAATCAATGCTTTTCCAGGCGCAGCGTCTGCGTGGTGTGGCGGTTCGTGTCGCTCACGCGCAGCAGGTAAAGGCCGGCGGGCTGCCGGGCCAGGCTTACCCGACCAGAAGGCAAGCCTGCCAGCGAACCGGTTAGCACGGGGCGGCCGAGCATATCGTAAAGGGTCCATGTGCCGACGAGCGGGTGGGCATCGGCGGCCCCCAGCGTCACGTCGCCGGTCGTAGGGTTGGGATAGGCGGACAGCGCGGCGAGCGGTTCGGGCTGGCTGGTGCGGGTAGGCAGCAGGCGGTCCCAGTTGCGGTAGGCGAACAGGATTTGGTCGGCAAAGCCAATGGGGCCGGGGTTGGTGCCGAGGGCCACGACGTAGTTGCCGGCCGGGGTCAGGGCCACGCCGGCCACGTTCTCATCGCCGGCCCGCACCAGTAGCGTGTCGCGCAACAAAGTCCCATTGCGGTCCACCACGGCGATGCCGATGTCACGAGTAGGGCCGTTGTAGCGGGTGCCAGCGGCTAGATAACGACCATTCGGTAATTCCACCACCCTGCTGAGGCCTAAGAACTGTCCGAATTGTCGGTACGAGTGGCTCCAAATGCTATCACCTTGCACTGTGAGCTTGAGCAAGTCACCGCCAGGAGCAAGTATATTTCCCTGCGAGTCGAGTTGTAGCCGGTAAGGGTAGTAAATGGAGCCAACGCGCTCAAACTGGTAAATACCTTGTTCATCAACGGTGATGTATTTTGACTTGATATTCCCCACGTCGGGCGACGAAATGAGAAAATAGCCATTGGGCACGGCCACCAGATTTTGCAGGTAGCCTTGCCGACTGCTGCTGTAGGGCACGATTTGGGTCCAGAGCACCGTGCCAGCTGGATTATATTTGTAGAGTACCGGCAAGTTTCCTAACTCTCCAGTGACCACGTAGTTGCCGTCGTTGCCCAGCACGAGGGTCGTGAGCGCAGCATCGGCCGGGTTGCGCACGGTGCGGGTCCAGAGCGTATCACCGGTGGGCGTGAGCTTGATGAGCAGGCCTTGCAGGGGAGGCAAAGGCAACGCGGCTGATGAAGGCGGGACCGTAATGGCCGAGACGGCCAGATTGCCGGCCGCGTCCACGATGAGGCCCCGGGGGTAGAAGATGCTGGTCCGGGCAAAAGTGAGGCGGCGGGTCCAGAGCGTGTCGCCGGTGTAATTGACTTTACTTAGGTAGAGGGCATTGTTGGGGGACTGCCCGGCCGTGACAAAGCCGCCGGCCACGGGAATCATGTACTCGGCCGTTTCGCTGCGGGCGGCCGTGCCCACGGCCCGCTGCCAGAGAAACTGGGCTTTGGCCGGGGCGGGGCCGAGCCCCACGAGCAAGAGGATGAAATAAAGAGAAAGGCGTTTTTTCATGAGATAGGGGAAAAGAGGAAAACAGGCGGGTTCAATCAGGCTTTTTCAAGGCGCAGCGTCTGCGTAGTATGGTTGTGCTCGTCGGTCACGCGCAGCAGGTACAGCCCGGCGGGCTGGGCGGTCAGCGAGAGGTGGCAGCGGGCCAGCCCCGGCAGGGTGCCGGCTTGCACGGCCCGGCCCAGCAG
>JAYULN010000250.1:0-12447 GCA_043763525.1 Hymenobacter sp. | reverse complement strand
GCCGGAAAACTACTTGGCCATGCTCCATTTTGCCTGCGCCAGAATCACCTGGTATAATTGTCTTTTCGGCTGAAGCTATTTCCCTATTCGGATAGCCTCTTAGAGCGGCGGCCAAGACGCGCTGGTGGGAGCCCAGCCCTACGCCCTGGTACTGAGCGACCTCGACGGCGACGGCGACCTGGACCTGCTGGCCCTCATCACCCCCGGCACGGTGAACATGCGTCTCAACGGCAACACCGGCCCGCTGGCCACCAACCCGGTCACGGCCGCGCCGGCCCTGGGCCTCTTTCCCAACCCGGCGCGGGCGGCCGGGGCCGGGGCGGCCCCCACGCCCCCATCACCGTGCTCGATGCCCTGGGCCGCCCCTTCCTCCGCGCCACCGCCGCTGCTGATGGCACGGCCACCCTGGTGCTGCCCACCGGGCTGGCCATGGGCATGTATGTGGTGCGCGCCGGGTCGGCTTCGATCCGCCTAACGGTGGAGTAAGGTCCGGCGGCCTATGCCGCCGCAAGCAACGTCAGCGAAGCCGCCGGTCCGTCAGGGCCGGCGGCTTCGCTGTTTCGGGCCGTAGCTTAAGTTGAACCGTAGCCGGCCGACTTCCCTGATTCTTATATATTAGTATCTACCTTTGTTCACACCCGCTAAAGCCCGCCCTGCTTGAGTCGAGGGCTTTTCTTTCAGGTAGCCAATTCGGCGGCCGCCCCGGCGAACGGGCTTCCTTTTGCTTCCAGTCCCTTGCTGCTTCGCTGGCTTTTGTTGTTGCTCCGCCCGCTCCCTGGGATAGTGTTTCTGGCGCTGATGGTGGGACCGCTGCCGGCCCACAACCGGCGCATCGACAGCCTCCAGGCGCTGGTGAACGCCCACCCGCGGCTCGACAGTATGCACATCATCCTGCTCACCGACCTGGCCGAGGAGATTGCAGCCCAGGATGCCCGCGCCGCCGGCCCCACCTGCCGCCTGGCCCAGCGCCTGGCCCAGCGCCTGGCCCAACAAATTTCGCATGACAACCTGCGGGCCGAAACCCGGCTCGACATGGCCGACTACCACATTGCCCTGGCCGAGTACGACCGCGCCCGGCCCTGGCTGCGGCTGGCCAAGGCCGATTTCATCCGCCTGCACAACAAAGGCGGCCAGATGCGCTGCCTCGACCGCCTGGGCCGCATGGCCGACCAGCAGGGCCGCTACGCCGTGGCCCTTGATTATTTTTTTCGGGCGATGGCCATCGGCTCGACCGGCGACGAGCGCCGCTTTCACACCAGCCTGCAGATTGAGGTGGGCAGCATCTACTCGCGGTTGGGCGAGTACCTGCTGGCCCGCACCCACCTACTAGCCGCCCTGCAAGTTGCCCGCCACCACGACTACCCCGACCGCCTGAACCTGATTTATGGCGAGTTGGGCGAGCTTAGCCGCCACCAGCGCTTTTGGGACGCAGCCCGGAGCTACTACGCCCAAAGCCGGGCCGTGAGCCAGCGCCTGGGCGACCAGCCCGATATACTGCGCATGGACCTGAACCTGGCCGAGCTCACCGAGCAGCAGGGCAACACCGCCGCCGCCCAAGCCCAGGGCTACGGCATCTGGCAGCGGGCCACGGCCGGCAACCTGCTGCTGCTGCTGCCCCGCGTGCTGGCGCTGCTGGCCCGCGCCAGCCTGCACGCCGGCCGGCCCGATAGCGCCATCTGGTACGGCCGCCAGGGCCTGCGCCTGGGCCGGCAGCAGCACGCACAGGAAAATATTCGGGCCACCAGCGCGGTGCTGGCCCTGGCCTACGCCCGTCGCCACGACTTTGCCCGCGCCTACGCCGCCCAGCAAAGCGCGGCCACCGCCGCCGACAGCGTGGGCGGAGCCGCGCTCAGCCGCCGCACCACGGCCCTGCAGCTGGGCTACGAGCGGGCCCAGCAGCGGGCTCAGCTGCGGCTGCTGGACCAGGCGCAGGAGCTGGAGCGCCTGCGCCAGCAGCAGCGTCAAACCCTGCTCGCGGGCCTACTGCTGCTGCTGGCGCTGGGCGGCGCGGCCGGCCTGTGGGCCTACCGCCAGCGCCAGCGCCGCCGCGAAACCGCCCTGCGTAACCGCCTGGCCGCCGACCTACGCGACGACGTGGGCTCGCTGCTCAGTCAGATTTGCTTGCAGAGCGGCCTGCTTCAGGAAGGGCTGGCCGACGGCCCCGGCCAGCGCCAGCAGCTCGACCAGATTTCGGATGCCAGCCGCTCGGCCGTGCGCCAGCTCAACGACGTGGTGTGGAGCCTCAATGCCCACAACGACCACCTGCCCGACCTGCTCGACCGCATGCGCGACCACGCCTACGACCTGCTGGGCACCGCCGGGCTGGAAGTCGAGTTCGCCTTTCCGGCGGAGCTGCCCGCCCAGCGCCTGCCCGTGCTGCTGCGCCGCAACCTCTACCTCATCTACAAGGAAAGCCTGCACAACGTGTTGAAGCACGCCCTGGGGGCCACCGGCGTGGCCGTGAGCGTGCGCCTGGAACCCGGCAACCCCGCCCAGCTGCTGCTGGAAATTGTGGACGATGGCCACGCCCCCGACCACGAGCCGACCGGCCCGGCCCGCCGCTCGGGCCACGGCCTGCGCAACATTCAGGCCCGCGCCCAGGCCTTGGGTGGGGCCGCCACCAGCGGGGGCGGGCCGGGTGGGTTTCGGGTGTGCGTGGTGGTGCCGCTGCCCTCGGGCTGGAAAACCTTTGGGCGCGGCGGAGCGGCCTGACCGAGCCGGGGCACCGCATCAATATACGATGCCGCCGCGTTGAAATAAACCGGACCTTTGTGTTATGAACTGCTGTTTCGCAGCAGGTTATAGCACGAACTTTGTCGTTCGCGTCCCCGCGCCAGGAAAGCCGCCCGAACGGCACGGGGACGCGAACGACAAAGTTCGCGCTACAACCCCAGCGGCGCTTAAACCAAGGCACCGCCTAACAGCAGTTATGAAGACCCGCCTGGCCATTGTTGAAGACCAACCCGCTGCCGGTCGAGCTTTCGGCCTTCACCGCTACGCTGCAGGGCCGCGTGGTGAACCTGAAATGGCAGATGGCTTCGGAAAAGAACAACGACCGGTTTGAAGTGGAGCGCAGTGCCGACGGCACGGCCTTCGAGCGCATCGGCACCGTGGCCGGCCAGGGCACCAAAACCTCGGCCACTGCCTACGCCCTGACCGACGGCCAGCTGCCGGCCAGCTGCCGGCCAGCTGCCGCCGTGCTCTACTACCGCCTGCGCCAGGTCGACCTCAGCGGCACGACCACCTACTCGCCCGTGCGGGCGGTGCTGCTGGCTCCCGGGGCGGCCACGCCCCAGCTGCTGGCCTGCCCCAACCCGGCCCGCGAGGCCGTACGGGTGCTGCTCCTCGGCCCGGCCACCACGGCTCCGCTCGAAATGTATGAGGCGCTGAGCCGCCTGGTGCGCTCGCAGCCGGCCCCGACCATCGGCACTGAAACCGTGCCGCGCTGGCGGGCCTACCCACCGGCGTGTACGTGCTGCGTTGCGGCCCGCTGGCCCAGCGCCTCACGCTGGAGTAGCCGGGCTGCCGCAAGGCTCAAAAAGCAAGAGGCTGACCACTGGTCAGCCTCTTGCTTTTTGCGTTTAGCTGTTTGACAGATGGCCCCGCGACCACCCCGCCGCCCGGTTTCGCGTACAGCTGCTGAACACCTCCTGCTTCTTCCCTCCCGTCATGGCCAAGAAACCTGTCAAGCCCAAAAAAGCCACTCCCGACCCCGCCAAAAAAGCCCGCGTGCATAAAGAGCTCGAAGGCTTTGAGATTGGGGTGAATCCGCTGGGCGAAATCACCTCCAACTATAGCATCGAGCAAATAAACCAGTTCCTGGGCCGCCACGTGCGCGACAAAAAACTGGTGGACCGCGCCGGGCAGTTCGGCGAAAAGCCCGGCGAAGACGAAACCGAGGACGAGGCTTTCCCCATCGAAGACGGCCACCACGAAGCCGAGCCCGAAGAATCCGACGAAGAATTCATCAAGCGCACCAGCCGCGAGGCCAAACGCAAAAAGACCGTGGGCGACCCCGACAAGGAAGCCGCCGAAACCCGAAGCGAACTGCCGTTGGAAGAATAGCGGCAGAGGCAGCTACTTTTAAATACTTGAACGTCATGTTTCGCTGCGCTCCGCATGACGTCCTTCTTTTACCCACCTCAGAACGTGTTAGAGCGGTTCTCACGTTGCTGTACGGGATGTAGCGACGCGAGCCTTCGCGTCTCGGCGTTGAACGACAATCGTTAACCGGCGCGAACGGGAGACGCGAAGAGGCGCGTCGCTACATCCCGTACCGCTACCTGAAAGTTGCGCTAGTTAGTTAGTTAGAGGCTGTTTAAGTTAGTTGATTCGGATTAACTAGCTAATTTTCAACATAAAGGCAACTATTTGCCTGTCTTCCAGCCAACCGCTGGCGCCTGCTTGGCGGAAAGTTAGTCCGTTTGCAGCAACGGCTGCCCCTGAAGTATCTGATTGGGGGTAACAGAAGGCTTTTTTGAAGACCACTAACTTAAACAGCCTCTTAGTTAGGCACCTCGGTATGAGCCGGTTCGCCGTCGTGGTCCATCATGCCTTTGGCCACAAAGCCCAGCATTACGATTACCAGCAAGCCCACGGCCACACCTACTCGCATCAAAAACCGGTAGTCGTTGCTTTCGTCGTGCTTGCGGCGGTCGGCCTCACGGCGCTGGCTGCGGGATTTGTACGGGCGCTGATACGCCGCTTTTTTAGTTACGGATGAAGTAGCGGTATTGGACATAGATAAGAATATTACCGTGAAGAATATTGCCGTAATATTACTAAATATCCTTCGATAATAATCAGATTATTTCGCTAGCTGCGCGAGCCCGCGCCCAAGCGGGCCTTTTCGGGCTTGCCCGCGAGCCCGGGCCCGGGCCCTCAGGCCAGGCGCGGCGTAGCTTCGGCGGCCCGCAGCACGGCTTCCAGCACCTCGCGCGAGTTGAGCAGACGCGGCACTTTGTGCTGGCCGCCCAGCTTGCCCTGCCGGGCCAGCCAGGCATCGAAAGTACCGGCGGGCACGGCCCGCAGCCGGGGCGGGGCCAGGGCCAGGCTGCGGTGGCGCTTGGCCGCGTAGTCCGAATTCAGCGCGCACAGCGTGGCATCGAGCACAGCCCCGAAGCGGGCCAAATCGGGCGGGGCCGGGGCTGGGTCAAACTCCACCACCCACTCGTGCCCGCCCCGCGAAGTGGCGCTGTCGGTGGCAAACCAAACGGGGGCGGCCGTGAAATCGCGCACGCCCACCCCCACCGCCTCGCTGGCGGCGGCCACGGCGGCCTCGGCATTCTCAATCACCACTTCTTCGCCAAAGGCGTTGAGAAAGTGCTTGGTACGGCCCGTGATGCGCACCCGGTACGGGCCCAGCGAGGTGAAGCGCACGGTGTCGCCCACCACGTAGCGCCACAGCCCGGCGTTGGTGCTGATAACCAGGGCGTAGGGCCGCCCCAGCTCTACTTCGGCCAGCGGCACGGGGCGCGGGTCGGGGGCGGCCCACTGGTCGGCGGGCAGAAATTCGTAGTAAATGCCGTGATCGAGCAGCAGCAGCAAGTCCTCGTTATCGGGCTGGTCCTGAATGGCAAAGTAGCCTTCCGAGGCGCTGTAGATTTCGAGGTAGCGCATCCGCAGGCCCGGAATGAGCTGGCGAAACAGCTCGCGGTAGGGCCCAAACGCCACCGCGCCGTGCAGAAACAGCCGCAGCTGCGGCCACACCTGGGTAATGTCGTCGGCCCCGGCCAGGGCCACCACCCGGCGCAGCAGCACCACCATCCAGGTGGGCACGCCGGCCAGCACCCGCACATCCTGCCGGAGGACGTGGCGGGCAACGCGCTCAATCTTTTCCTCCCACTCATCGAGCAGGGCCAGCTTCAGTGGAGGCGTACGGAGCTGCTCGGCCCAGCCCGGCAGCTGCGCCATGATGACGGCCGACACGTCGCCGGTGCGCGAGGCCGGCTCGTGCGGCCGAAACGGGTTGGCCGCGTGCGCCCCGCCCAGCGACAGGGTTTTGCCGGCCAGCAGCCGCTGTTGCGGGTAGAGGTAGGTACTGAGGGCCAGCATGTCGCGCCCGGCGCGGTAGTGGCAATGGTGCAGCGCCTCGGGCGTGACGGGGATAAACTTACTGCGGGCGTTGGTGGTGCCGCTGCTCTTGGCAAACCAGCACGGGCGGCCGGGCCACAGCACGTCGGGCTGGCCGCGCAGCACCTTTTCCAGCTCGGGGTACAGTTGCTCGTAGGTGCTCACGGGTACGCGCCGGGCAAAGTCGGCGGGCGTTATTTTTTCGTTGAAGCCGTAGCGCCGGCCCCATTCCGTGCCCTGCGCCCGGTGCAGCAGCCCCCGCAGCAGCCGCGCCTGCACCGCGTGCGGCTGCGCCCGAATACGTGCCAGCCGGGGCAAGCTGCCTAGTTGAACGGCACGAGCGAGTAGCTGGTCGAGCATCTTTTTGAATTATGAGTTTTGAGTTATGAATTATGAGCTGATGATAAAATGCAGCTTATGCAGTGGCTGGCTAATTCATAACTCAAAACTCATAATTCCTTCTTACACATTCCGCTTCAGCTCGAAATTCTTGCCCAGGTACACGCGGCGCACGGTTTCGTCGCTGGCCAGCTCTTCGGCGGTGCCGGCTTTGAGGAGCTTACCCTCGAAGAGCAGGTAGGCCCGGTCGACGATGCTGAGGGTGGAGTTCACGTCGTGGTCGGTGATGAGCACGCCGATGTTGCGGTGCTTGAGCTTGGACACGATGCCCTGAATTTCTTCGGTGGCAATGGGGTCGACCCCAGCGAAGGGCTCGTCGAGGAGCACGAATTTGGGGTCGACGGCCAGGGCGCGGGCAATTTCGGTGCGGCGGCGCTCGCCGCCGCTCAGCACCTTGCCCAGGTTTTTACGCACGTGGGTCAGGCTGAACTCTTCGAGCATCTCCTCCACTTTTTCGCGGCGGGCTTCTTTTTTCATGCTCGTCATTTCGAGCACGGCCATAATATTTTCCTCCACGCTCAGGTCGCGGAACACGCTGGCTTCCTGGGCCAGGTAGCCCACCCCGAGGCGCGCCCGCTGGTAAATGGGCATGGTCGTTATCTCGGTGTCATCGAGGAAAATGCGGCCGCCGTTGGGCTTCACCATGCCCACCATCATGTAGAAGCAGGTGGTTTTGCCGGCCCCGTTGGGCCCGAGCAGGCCCACGATTTCACCCTGTTCCACGGTCACCGACATGTCGTTGACGACGGTGCGGGCTTTGTATTTTTTAACGAGATGGTCGGCGCGAAGAATCATACGGACAAAGGTAGGGGCCGGCGGCAAGCGGGCGAAGTTGCGAAAACAAACGATTGAAGCCGCTATTATTCGGCTTGCCTAACACTTGCATTAATTTTTTCCGTTACTTTTAGCCCCTACAAACACACCCACCTAAATTTTCTTTTTATATGACGGTAAAAACACTACTCCTTGCGGGGGGCACGCTGCTAATCAGCGCGTCGGCTGCGTCCGCCAGCGGCTTTCAAGTGAACCTGGGCGGGCAGAAAAACATTGGCATGGGCGGCGTAGGCGTGGGCCTGTCGCTCGACCAGGCCGCCATGTACTATAACCCCGGGGCCCTGGCCATGGTGCGCGAAAACGGTGTGCAGGTAGGCTTCAACGCGGCCCTGGCCCGCGTGAGCTTCCGCAGCGAAAACGGCGGCGAACAGCGCAACATTGAGAACAAGGTGGTAACGCCCTTCAACTTCTACGCCAGCTTCGGCCCGAAAGACGCGAAGTACAAGTTCGGCGTGGCCGTGTACACGCCCTACGGCAGCACCCTGAAATACGCTGACAATTGGGAAGGCCGCTACGCCCTCACTGAAATTACTCTGCAGTCGGTATACGTGCAGCCCACGGCCTCCTACGCCATCACGCCGCAACTGAGCATCGGCGCGGGCCTCACCATTCTGGCCTACGGCGCGGTGAACCTTCAAAAGGACATTCCCCTGCCCACCGGCAACGGCCACATCATCCTCGACGGCAAAACTAAGACCCAGTTTGGCTACAACGCCGGCATCTTCTTCAAGCCTTCCGACAAGCTGAGCGCGGGCGTGAGCTACCGCTCGAAAATTGACGCGACCGTGGAAAGCGGCGACGTGACTTACTCGGGCCTGGCTACGGGGGCCAGCGCCGCGCTGGTCAACCGCAACTTCACGGCCACCAATTTCACGGCCACCCTGCCGCTGCCGGCCGTGGCCAGCGTTGGCGTGGGCATCAGCCCCACCGATAAGCTGACCATTGGCCTCGATGCTTCGCTCACGTTCTGGAGCGCCTACCGCACCCTCGACTTTGGCTTTAGCGGCGACAACGGCAATGCTGCCGCCACCGCCAAGCCCGGCGAAGTCACCGACGGCCGCGTGGGCGGCAACAACTTCAGCACTTCGAAGCGCTTTTATCAGGATGCCCTGGCGTTCCGCCTCGGCGGCCAGTACAAGGTAGACGATAAGCTGACGGTGCGTTTGGGCAGCTCCTACGACTTCACAGCCGTGAAAGACGGCTACGTGGGCCCCGAAACGCCGGATGCGGACCGCATTCTGGGCACGGCCGGCCTATCGTACCAGGTAACCGAGAACCTGGGCGTGGATGCGTCCTTCCTGTTTGAGGCGTTCCTGAAGCGCAGCCAGAGCCAGCAGCAGCTGCTCGACAACGGCACCACCGACCGCGTGGCCGGCACCTACCGCACCAATGTGTACGTGCCCGGCATCGGCGTACACTACAAGTTCTAATTTCCCCCACCCGAATCATCATTCTCTGATATGAAACCATTTATCAAGCGTACCGCTCCGGTGTTGGGCCTGTTGGGCCTGGGTTTGGCCAGCTGCCAGCCCGACATTGAGGCCCCTTCGGTTTCGGCCGGCTCGGCCGATTTCTCGCGCTACATCTCCGTAGGCAACTCGCTCACGGCTGGTTACGCCGACGGCGGCTTGTACCGCGAAGGCCAACTGAATTCGTACCCCAGCATTCTGGCCGGCCAGTTTGCCTTGGTGGGCGGCGGCGATTTCATGCAGCCCTTGTTCACCGAGGCACAGTCGAACGGTGGAGGCTACCTGCGGCTGGCGGGCTTCACAACGGCCACGGCCACCTCGTTTAGTGCGCCCATCACGGCTCCGGTGACGACCAATCTGGCCGTGCGCGGCGGTACTGCCCAGAATCCGCTTTACACCCAGTTCCTCGACCCAATCAACAACCTGGGGGTGCCCGGCATTCGCATGTCCGACATTCAGACCCCCGGCTACGGCAGCACCCAGGGCAACCCATACTTTGAGCGTATCACGCCCCCCGCTTTGGCCCTGCAAACCTATTTGCAGCGCGTGCAGGCCACGGTCGCTTCCATCAAACCCACGTTCTTCACCGAGTGGCTGGGCAACAACGACGTGCTGGGCTACGCCACGGCCGGCGGGGCCGCCAGCTTCATAACGCCCACCGCTACCTTCACTACCAACACCGGCCTGGTGCTCGATGCCCTGGTAGCTGGCGGAGCCAAAGGCTTGGTAGCCACCATTCCGGACGTGACCGGCATTCCGTTCTTCACCACGGTGGGGCCATCATACCGCGCCTCGCTCGACCTGAACAAGGTGCCCGTGACTGCGGCACCACTCATCTACACGACGGGTATTCTGGCTCCCGGCCAGCCCAATACCCGCGTGCTTACGGCCAAGCTCTCCGATATCCGCGATGCCGGCGGCAATGGCAACCTGCTGCTTACCCTCACGGCCTCGCCCTACCTGCGCTTCTACGGCCAGCCTTCGGGCAAGTACTGGCGCGACTTTTACAAGCAGGCCACTGGTGCAGCTCCCACTGGTCCTACTGACCCCGTCTACAATGGCTTCCTCAGGGGGTTGGCCGTTGATACCACCAAGGCCTTTGGCCAGAGCACGGGCAACCCCTTCCCCAGCACGCTGGTGCTCGACCCCACCGAGCAGACCACGGTAGCCACAGCCACCACGGCCCTAAACTCGGCCCTGATTGCCGCGGCCAACGCCCGCAACCTGGCCGTGTTCGATGCCAACGTATTCTTCCGCACGGTGGCCGTGAACGGCTTTGCTACCAACGCGGTGAACAACACCGCCGGCTACCTGTCGGGCAACCTGTTCGGCCTCGACGGCGTGCATCCCACGCCGCGCGGCTACTCGGTTATCGCCAACGAAATGCTGAAGGCCATCAACGCCAAGTACGGCAGCTCGTTCCAGGGCGTGAACCCGAACACCTACCGCGGCGTGGTGTTCCCCTAGTGAGCTTCGCTGCGTTTAATCTAAAAAGCGCCATTCCCGGCTGGGGATGGCGCTTTTTTGTTGGCGTAACTGGCAGGAAAACCGCTGACCGCTATTCCGCAGCAACCAAGGGCTGCCCAGCCAGGTGCGCGGCAATCAGCTGGGCGTGGTGCCGGCCGTTCTCGATGAACCAGCGGCTGGTGGCCCGGCCGCCGCACACGGTACCGGCCACGAACAGGCCGGGGCGGGTGGTTTGGTGGGTGGCGGGGTCGAAGAGCGGAGCGCTGGCCTCGTCGGCGGGGTCGGGCTCGATGCCGAGGCGGCCGAGCAGAGCCTCGTCGGGGTGGTAGCCGGTGAGGGCGTACACGAAATCGGTGGGGACGGTGAGCGGGCCGGCGGGGGTACGGATTTCCACGGCCTTGGAGCTGATGGCCGTGATGGTGGTGTTGAAGTGGGCCGTGATGCGGCCTTCGGCGATGCGGTTGATAAGGTCGGGGCGAATCCAGTACTTCACCGAGTCGCTGATGGCGGGGCCGCGCACGAGGAGCGTGACTTTGGCCCCGGCGCGGGTGAGCTGCAAGGCCGCTTTGGCCGAGGAGTTTTTGGCCCCGACCACCACAATGTTTTGCGTAGCGTGCTGATACGGCTCTTTGTAGTAGTGGCTGACGTGGGGCAGGCCCTCGCCGGGCACGTTGAGCAGGTTGGGCAGGTCGTAGAAGCCGGTGGCCACGATGACGTTGCGGGCCCGAATTTCGCCCTTGTCGGTGGTGATGGTGAAGTTGCCCTGCTCGCCTTCGAGCACCAGCACTTTTTCGTGCAGGCGCAGGTCGAGCTTTTCGGAGCTGGCCACGCGCTGGTAGTAGTCGAGGGCATCTTCGCGCAGGGGCTTGTAATGGCTGGTGGGAAACGGGTAGCCGCCGATTTCGAGCAGCTCGGGGGTGGAAAAGAATTCCATGTTGGTGGGGTAGCCCACCAGGGAATTCACCAGAGCGCCTTTTTCGACCACGGCCACGCGCAGGCCCCGGCGCTGGGTTTCGAGGGCGCAGGCCAGGCCCACGGGGCCGGCCCCGATGATGAGTGCGTCGAGCATAAGATGTAGAGACGCGTATTCGCGTCTGGTCGTTGAACAATAAACAGCTACTCTCCTCTTGAAACTAACTGGCCCAGGCGCTGAGACGCAAATATGCGTCTCTACCTTTGCGCTATGCGTACCTGCGACCTGTGCGGCAGCACCGATTTTAAGAAGCTGCCCTTTTACTACGAATTTGAAGGCCAAAGGCTGCAAGGCACCCAGTGCCGGAGCTGCGCCCTCATGTTTCTGGACCCCCAGCCCACGCCCGCGCAGTTGGAACGCCTCTACGGCAAAGACTATTTCACCGAGCGCCCCAACTACGACCGCACCCAGCAGGACGTCGTTTTCATCGAAGAAGGGCAGAAGCAGGATGCTCTAAACCAGGTTCGGCCCGACAAGTTCACGAGCTACATCCTGGCCAAATACCCCGGCCGCCAGTTCCGCTACCTCGACGTGGGCTGTGGCCCCGGCTACACCCTCAAGAGCCTGGAGGCGCTGGGCTGGGAAGCCCACGGCCTCGAAATATCGGAGCACGCCGCCGACTTTGCCCGCCGCGAGCTGCACCTGCCCGTCGTCACGGGCAACATCGAAACCACCGAGGATTTCCACGAAAACCAGTTCGACCTTGCCTACATGGGCGACGTGCTCGAGCACCTGCTCTCGCCCAGCGCCACGCTGGCCAAGTTCCACCGCATACTAGAGCCGGGCGGGCTGCTGGTGCTGGCCCTGCCGGCCACCCTCAACCTGCCCACCGTGCGCCTGGGCTTCGCGGCCTACGGGGTGCTGGGCAAGGAGCGCAAGATGGATATTCCGCCCTACCACCTGTTCGAGTTCACCCCGGCCACCATCACCAAAATGCTGAAAAAGCAGGGTTTTGAGGTGGTAGAGCTGCTGAACCCGGTGAAGCTCCCGAAGCACATTCGCCTGGGCGGCAGCGTGGTGGAAAAGGTGGGGAAGCTGGCCGGCCAATACCCGACGTATTATTTGAACAAGCTGACGGGGCGGTTCGGAGATAGGATGTTTGTGGTGGCGCGGAACGTGAAGGAGGTTCGCCCTCCGCGTCAACCTCACCCCCTGACCCCCTCTCCAAAAAAGAGGGGGCACCAGATTTGCTGATGATGTAATTCTCTTAACTGAAAAGAGCCCAGCGCTGAT
>JAYULN010000249.1:0-5028 GCA_043763525.1 Hymenobacter sp. | reverse complement strand
TCCGTGTCCCGGTCCGACGGCGGAGTCGTCGGACCGGGACACGGATGCGCCGGCTGGGAACCGCTGTAGGTCACGCTGCCCAATTGTTCATACATGCGCCCGCCCCAGCCGCCCGCAACCGTGGGGCCCGCCGCCGCCGTCAGGTGCGCCCGAAGCCAGCGCAACGACCGGCCGCCCATTTGCTGCCGGCCCATACTATCGACGGTTGCCCGCACCAGGCCCAGCGGGCAAGGGCCACCCGGTATCACCGGCGCGGTGAGCCAGCTGCTACCGGGCACCGCCGCAAAATCGTAGAGCGTGTAAAACTGCCCATTGGCCCGCAGCCCGCACCTCTACCCGGTCGGCCACCACGCGCTTAATCACCGGCGGCAGGCCGTAGGTAGAAGTGTGCCTGGAAGGGGCACGCCACCCGGAAAAACGGACGCAGCGATAATGCTCCGCCGGAGCACCTGGGCCGCCGGCTGCCCGCCGACCAGCGTATCGCCCGCGTACCAGACCGATGGCGTGCCCACCGTCGACATATCCCCGTAGCCGTCGTCCATCGGGAGCCGGCCGGGCACCAGACGGCCGGATTGGCCGACTGCACGCGGGCTGCCGGAGTCAGCAAAACCAGAAAACAGATTAGGCGTAACGAATGCTTCGTAACGGCCGGCAGTAAACCGGTAAGTGGCAAGCAAATTACACGAATACATCAGCGTGGCGCAACCATACAAAAAGACCCGTTGGCGAATCACCAACGGGTCTTTTTGTATGAAAGGTTTACGCCAAATCATTAGCGTCTGTCGACCGCGGGCTGCGTGAAAAATCCTACGCCTCGGCTGGTGCTTCCGTTTCGCCGGCATACACGCGGGCTTTGCCGGGCAGGGTTTTGTGGCGCTCTTTGCCGAGGGCGGCGCTGGGCTCGGGCACCCAGTGGTGGCGGCCGCCGGCCTTTTCGTCGTTGAACTCGGTGGGGGCGGTGCCGGCGGCGGTGCGCTCCTTCCAGGTAAGGTGCTGGGTGCCGTCGTCGGTGCGCTCCATCGTGATGCACTGCTCCACTGGGCACACCAGCGAGCACAGGTTGCAGCCCACGCAGTTTTCCTCGATAATTTCGGGCGCCCGCGTGCCGGCGTTCAGCTTAATGGCCTGGTGGGCACCATCTTCGCAGGCCGTGTAGCACAGCTGGCAGCCAATGCACTTGTCCTCGTTGATATTGGCCGTCACCTTATACTTCATGTTGAGGTCTTCCCAGTGCAGCACGTTGGGCAGCGCCTTGCCCACCATGTCGTAGATGGTGTTGAAGCCCTTGTCCACCATGTACTGCTCCAGGCCCGAAGTCATCTCGCGAATGATGCCGAAGCCGAAGTGCATGGCCGCCGTGCAGACCTGCACCGAACTTGCACCCAGCAGAATATGCTCTACCGCGTCGCGCCAGTTCTCAATCCCGCCAATGCCCGAGATGGGCAGCTTGATATCGGGGTGCTGGGCGCAGTTTTTCACCATGTTCAGGGCGATGGGCTTCACGGCCGGGCCGCAGTAGCCGCCGTTGCTGCCCTTGCCGTCCACAATGGGGTAAGGTGCGTACAGGTCGAGGTCGACACCCACGATGCTCTGAATCGTGTTGATGAGCGAAATGGCATTCGCGCCACCGCGCCGCGCCGCCATGGCCGGCTCCGTGATGTCGGAAATGTTGGGCGTGAGCTTCACGATGACGGGCTTGGTGGCCACTTCCATCACCCATTCCACAATCATTTGCAGCACTTTCGGCTCCTGGCCCACGGCCGAGCCCATGCCGCGCTCGCACATGCCGTGGGGGCAGCCAAAGTTCAGCTCGAAGCCGTCGGCTCCCGCGTCCTGGCTCTGGCGCACGATGTCGTGCCACTCCTGCCGCGTTTGCACCATGAGCGAGGCGATGACGGGGTGATTCGGAAACCGTTTTTTCACTGCCTCAATCTCGCGCAGGTTATCGGCCAGCAGGCGGTCCGAAATCAGCTCGATGTTGTTGAAGCCCACGAGGCGCTTGTCGCGGTAGTTTAGTCCGCCGTAGCGGCTCGACACGTTCACGACGGGCACGCCCAGCGTTTTCCACACCGCGCCGCCCCAGCCGGCATCGAAAGCTTTCATCACCTGGTAGCCGGAATTGGTGGGCGGAGCCGAAGCCAACCAGAAAGGGTTCGGCGATTTAATGCCGGCGAAATTTATTGAGAGGTCGGGCATGGGGTTTAGCTATTTTTCAGAACGTCATGCAGAGCGCAGCGAAGCATCTTTACCTCGGGAGTAAACAACGAGTAAACAACACTAATACAACGAAGCAGGCAAGATGCTGCGCTGCGCTCTGCATGACGTTCTTCTTGGTCGGTTCAGGAGATAAATTACTTGCTCAAATAAGCGTGAATACCACGGGCCGTCAGCTTGGCTTCGGCCGCCGCATTCACTACTTCAGCCCCACCGTTCCAGGCATCACCCGACGCGAAGTATTTAGGGTTGGAGGTTTGCCCGGTATGGGCATCAGCGATAATGCGGCCCTTGCCATCGAGCTTCAGGCCGGGAATCAGGCCCAGAAATTCCGTTTGCTTGGCCTGGCCGGTGGCTTTAATTACCATGTCGCAATCTTCCACGAACTCGGAGCCGGCAATTTCCCACACCCGGCCGTCCTTCGTCTCGGTGCGGATGAATTTTACCCCGGCGACATGACCATTACCCATGATTTCGAGCGGAGCCACGTTGAACAAACCCTTCACTCCTACCCCTTTTGCCAGGTCGTATTCGAAGTCGTAAGCGCCCATTTCCTCTTTGCCGCGACGGTAGGCCAGAATCACATTGTCAGCCCCTAAACGCGACGATTCGGAAGCCGCATCCATGGCCGTGTTACCACCACCCAGCACGATTACCTTGCGCCCCACCGCCACCTGGTGGTGATGCTGGCGCAATTCGGAAATAAATTCCACCGCGCCGGTGCAATTTATCTTATCCTCGCCCGGCAGGCCCAACTGATTGGTTTTACCCAAGCCAATACCGAGGAAGATAGCATCATATTTATTTTCCAAGTCCGCCAATTCCGCACGCGAAGAAATCGCCGAATTAAAATGCACATTATAGCCAAATTGCGACTGCAAATAGGCCATTTCCGCCAGCGTTTCTTCGTTGGTGATTTTATACGGCGCAACTCCGTACACCGTCAGCCCCGAAGGCTGCGCTTTGGCCTCAAATACGTCCACACCGTAGCCCAGCGAACGCAGCTCACAAGCCGCCGAAATACCAGCCGGGCCGGCACCAATCACAGCCACAATTTTGCCATTAGCCGCACCGGGGCCAAACAGTTTTTCGCCGCTCTTAATGACTTTGGTGGTGGCAAAACTTTGCAGACGGCCAATCTCAATTGGCTTCATTTCCTGCAAGTTATACACGCAGGCACCTTCGCACAGCACCTCCGTAGGGCATACTTTACCGCAGGCATTGCCGAAGTAGTTAGCCTCGTAAATGGTGCGAGCCGCACCGGTGTCATTACCCGAATTTATCTGGCGAATAAACTGCGGAATATCGATTCCCGAGGGGCACGCTTTTATGCACGGCGCATCGAAGCAAAACAGGCAGCGGGAGCTTTCGTAAAGCGCCTCGGTGCGGTTCATCACCGGCTTCAATTGCGCGAAATTTTCCGCGAATTGCTGCTCGGTGGTGGGGGTGAGAAATTCGGCCATGAATGGGCGGGATTATTCGATGTAAGGGAATTAAAAACCGGTCATACTGAACTTGCCGAAGCATCTCTACCGCACAATTATAATCTGATGTTACGCGGTGCCTTGGTTTAAGCGCCGCTGGGGTTGTAGCGCGAACGGTGTCGTTCGCGTCCCCGTGCCGTTCGGGTGGCTTTCCTGGCGCGGGGACGCGAACGACACCGGCCGTGCTACAACCGGCCGCGTAACAGCAGTTATAATTACTAATTGCAACGAAGCGGTAGAGATGCTTCGACTGCGCGGATGTCAGATGCGCATGACTGTTCTTATGTCAGCCAGTAGCCTACAGCTCCACCAGTTTCTCATAGGTCTCCGGACGACGGTCGCGGAAGAACTGCCAGGTGTTGCGCACTTCCTCAATCATGTCGAGGTCGAACTCGGCTACCAGCAGCTCGTCGTTGTCTTCGCTGGCCTGGGCGATGATTTGGCCGCGCGGGTCCACGAAATAAGACGTGCCGTAGAATTTGCCCAGGTTCCAGGGCTTCTCCACGCCTACGCGGTTAATGCAGCCCATGAAGTAGCCGTTGGCGGCGGCGTGCGCGGGCTGCTCCAGTTTCCAGAGGTACTGCGAGAGGCCGGCTACGGTAGCCGAGGGATTATACACGATTTCGGCTCCGTTGAGGCCCAGTACGCGGGCACCGTCGGGGAAGTGGCGGTCGTAGCAGATGTATACGCCCACCTTGGCGTACTTGGTCTGGAACACGGGGTAGCCCATATTGCCGGGCTTGAAGAAGAATTTCTCCCAGAAACCGGACGTGTGGGGAATGTGGTTTTTGCGGTATTTGCCGAGGTAGGTGCCATCGGCATCAATCACGGCGGCCGTGTTGTAGAGGAAGCCGGCGGCTTCGCGCTCGTACACGGGCACAATCATTACCATGTTGTATTTCTTGGCGTATTCAGCCATGCGGTCGGTCGTCGGGCCGGGCACCGATTCGGCCGAGGCGTACCAGGCTTTATCCTGGCCGGGACAAAAATAGGGAGTGTTGAATATTTCCTGCAAACAAAGGATTTGCACACCCTGGCGGCCAGCTTCCTCAATCAGCGGAATGTGCTTCTGCACCATGGCTTCCATGATTTCGGCAATCGTGCCTTCGCCTTCGGTCATCGGCAAGCTCATCTGGATGAGGCCGGATTTGATTATTCTGGGCATTGGGTTTGGGGGAGAGTTAAAGTTTGTATTCGCGCAAAGTCCCGCGAAGTGTTAGATTAGCTGCTGTTACGCGGTGCCTTGGTTTAAGCGCCGCTGGGGGCGTAGCGCGAACGGTGTCGTTCGCGTCCCCGCGCCAGGAGAGCCGCCCGAACGGCACGGGGACGC
>JAYULN010000248.1:0-2042 GCA_043763525.1 Hymenobacter sp. | reverse complement strand
GCACCGACGCACTAGCCCGACAGGTAATGGCCTTACTGAACTGGCTTGCTTTGCAAGTCGATTGTTATCAAATACCTGGAAAAATGGTAGGGTAGAGTACCACCAGAGTTTTTCAATCGATTGAACTACTACTGCGGCAGAGATGCTTCGACAGGCTCAGCATGACGGCCTATTTGCGCACTGATACCTGATTTCAACTCTGCCATTCTGTCATTTTACCCGGTACTGCCGTATCTTTGTGCCCCGCCGAAACGCGCTATAATTATGTCCCAAGCCCTGCTAACCCTTGATTTTTTAGACAAAGCGCCCCCCGCTACAGAGGCTACGCCCGGCAGCGAGGTGCGCGTAACGGCCACTACCCGCACCGGGCGGCAGCGCAAGCTCTACATCGAAAGCTACGGCTGCCAAATGAATTTCTCGGACTCCGAAATTGTGTCGAGCATTCTCTTCGACGAGGGTTTTGATACGACCGACGACCTGGCCAGCGCCGATTTGGTGCTGCTCAACACCTGCTCCATCCGCGAGAAGGCCGAGCAGACGGTGCGGATGCGCCTCTCCCAAATCAACTCGCACAAGAAGCGCAACCCCGACCTGCTGGTGGGCGTGCTCGGCTGCATGGCCGAGCGCCTGAAAAGCAAATTTCTGGAGGAAGAAAAAATCGTGGACCTCGTGGTGGGCCCCGATGCCTACCGGGATTTGCCCCAGCTCATCGCCCAGGTTGATGGTGGCCAGAAGGGCGTGAACGTGCTGCTGAGCCGCGAAGAAACTTACGCCGACATCACGCCGGTGCGCCTGAATTCCAACGGCGTGTCGGCCTTCATCAGCATCATGCGCGGCTGCGACAACATGTGCTCGTTCTGCGTGGTGCCCTTCACCCGAGGCCGCGAGCGCAGCCGCGACGCGCACAGCATTGAGCGCGAAGCCCGTGATTTGGTGGCCGCCGGCTACAAGGAAGTTACCCTGCTGGGCCAGAACGTGGACTCCTACAAATGGGCCTCTGCCGACAGCACCGAGCACGTCAACTTCGCCCAGCTGCTGGAGCGCGTGGCCCTCATCAGCCCCGAGCTGCGGGTACGCTTCTCCACCTCGCACCCCAAAGACATTACCGACGAGGTGCTGCACACCATGGCGCACCACGAAAACATCTGCAAGTTCATTCACCTGCCCGCCCAGAGCGGCAACTCGCGTGTGCTGGCCCTCATGAACCGCACCTACGACCGCGCCTGGTACGAGGAGCGGGTGCAGGCCATCCGCCGGATTCTGGGCGAGGACTGCGCCATCAGCTCCGACATGATTTCGGGCTTCTGCTCCGAAACCGAGGAGGAACACCAGGACACCATGGGCCTGATGAACCACGTGCGCTACGACATGGCCTACATGTTCTTCTACTCGGAGCGCCCCGGCACGCTGGCCGCCCGCAAGCTGGCCGACGACATTCCGCTGGAAACCAAGAAACGCCGCCTCCAGGAAATCATTGATTTGCAGCAGATTCACAGCGCCGAGCGCAACAAGCGCGGCGTGGGCCGGGTGCATCGGGTGCTGGTCGAGAACTTCTCGAAACGCTCGAAAGATGACTTGAGCGGCCGCAACAGCCAGAACCAAGTGGTGATTTTCCCGAAGCAAAACTTCAAGAAAGGCGACTACGTGGACGTGCTCGTGCATAGCAGTTCCGCCAGCACGCTCCTGGGCGAGGCGGTTTAGAGATGGTGCGTCAGGTCATACTTCTGGTTGATGTTAATCTACGCTCAACTTTCGCTAAGCTAGAAAATGTGTTCAACATAAAAATCAATCAGGCGGAAGTAAACCGTATTTTTCATGATTATGAAAATGCCCCGGTTTCGTCTTCAAAAACATACACTTTTTATAAAGAGACGTTTCTTTTGATTCCAACATGGAAAATCACAGGAATTGTGGACGAACATGAACCCGAAACCATTTTTTTAATGAGCCAAGGTGGTTTCGGCAGAAGAAAGACGGTAACGAAATTCTTTAAGCGCTATGTTTGACACACGCCACTATCCTGTTTTTTTCACTGGGGTGCT
>JAYULN010000247.1:0-5035 GCA_043763525.1 Hymenobacter sp. | reverse complement strand
GGCACCTGGCAAAAGCTCGGGCCCTACCCCGTCACCCTGACCGCCACCGGCCCGATTCAGCTCACCACCACCGGCGGGGCCGCCAACTTCTCCGGCGTCGAACTCTGGCAGCAAACCTCCGCCAATCGTGTTGCGGCGGCCACTACGCAGCAAGCGTCTGTTAATGAACTGCCAGCTCAGATTTATCCCAACCCCTCGTATGATGGCCATTTCAAGCTGCTGCTGCCCGAAACCTTTCAACGCAACGTCTCCTACACCCTCCTGTCGGTGCTTGGCAGTAAGCTAGCTGCCGGCAAACTCACGCCCGAAGAAACCGCGGCGGTAGTCGAGCTAGACCTGTCGCGGCAGATGCCAGCCACGGGCGTGTACTACCTGCATTTGCAAAGCAGCAAGCAGAGCGTTTACCTCAAGCTGCTTCGCGAATGAAACGGTGCTTGCACAAAACTGAAGCCTTGGCACATTGTATCTGCTGTTACGCACCACCTTGACGGATTGCTTGGAAAGGGCCTTTGCTGAAGCGTTTGAAGTCTCTTTCTGAAGCGGAGGCGCAATCAGTGCGTAACATCAGATTGTATCTCAACCAGAGCAGTGCCCGCTAAAGGCCAGCCAGCTGCTCGTGGCCAAACCCTGTGGCGGAACTGACATTCAGGAAGCTACAGCGGTTTCCCGATTAAGTAGTCAGACATAAGTATTCGGTAGTAAGACCCAATGTTAAATCTTGATTGACAGCAGGTTGATGTCTGACTACTGACTATTTAATACTGGCTACCTACTTAGTGCTGGGTTTTGCACAAGTGCCTCGCAAATCATTTTTTGCGAAGCCGGCGTTCATGTTTGGCGGTACGCTTTTTACCACGTACCTCCCAATGTTGTTCTCATGTCATCAGCAAATTTACTGCTCCTGCGCGTAGCGGCCGCCTGGCCATTGCCCGGCCTGGGCCTGCTGGCCTTGCCCGACGCGGCCACCCCGCACCTGGCCACCTACCCGCTGCACACGGTCCTGGTCGTGGAAGCGGCACTGCCCACCGGCCCCCGCCACGCCGCCACCGCCACCGTGGAAGAGATGACCCGCGCCGGCAGTGCCGAACGCGGGCTGTTGCTCGATTTTGGACCGGATGCCGCGCCGCCGCTACCGCCCGGCACCGCAATCTGGCTGGTGAAGTAAAGCCCGGTTGGTTCTCCGCGCCCAGGCTGGCACAAGTACCCGCTACGTGGCCGGCGGCCACTCCTTGCCACGATACTACTGACCGGTGCCCGCCCGGAGCACTGCCACGGGCGGGCACCGGAACCGCCTAAAAACCGGCCCCGACAACCATTCGCCCGGCAGGTTTAATCTTTGACAGAGATATTCCCATTTTTGGCACGGAACTAGTTTGGCGGCGCTGGTGCTTTGCGTAAATTGCGGGACTTACTTTACCGGTCCGCATTTGGCTTCTTTTTACATTAATCTATGAGATTTATTGCTTCGCTGCTCCTGGTGTGCCTTTGGGCACTGCCCGCCGCAGCCCAGCGCATCGTAATCAGCGGCCAGGTAGTGGAGGCTACGAATGGTGAGCCGGTGCCGTTTGCTTCCATCTTCATTCCCAAAACCAGCTCCGGCGTTACGGCCGATGCCGACGGCAAGTTTAAGCTGGCCGTGGCGGGCCTGCCCGACTCCATCGCGGCCTCGGCCATGGGCTTTGCCACGCAACGGCGTAAGCTCAGCGATGCGGGGGTGCAAACGGTGCTCTTCCGCCTCAAAACCGGCGGCGTGGCCCTGGCCGAAGTGGTGGTAAGCTCGCGGCAGCCCGAAAACCCCGCCTTTCGCATTCTGCGCGAAGTGCAGAGGCACAAGCCCCAGAACGAGCGCAGCGCCCTCACGGCGGCCGAGTATGACTCGTATAACCGCATCGAAACCAGCCTGATTGACCTGCCGGCGGCCCTGTCCAGGCGCAAGGTTATCCGGGACATTCGGGCGCTGGCCGTGCGCCAGGGAGCCGTGGCCGCCGCCGACCCCGATGCCCCGCTGCCCATTTTCGCCTCCGAAGTAGGCTCGCGGGTGTACCAGAAAAATGCCCCGCTGCGCCGGCGCGAAAACCTGCTGCACAAGCAGATGCGCGGCGTAGGCCCGCGCGAAGGCTCGGTGCTGTCGCAAATGCTGGGCTCGAACTTCCAGAACTTCGACTTCTACCCCAACTGGCAAAACGTGCTGGGCAAGGACTTCATCTCGCCCATTGCCGAAGGCGGCCGCCTCACCTACGACTACGACTTGCAGGACTCGGTGTTTGTGGGCAGGGACTGGTGCTACAAAATTGCCGTAACGCCCCGCCGGGCGCACGACCTGGCCTTCAAAGGCACCATCTGGATTACGGCCGAGGGCTATGCCCTGCGCCGCGCCGACCTGGTAGCCAGCCCCGAAGCCAACATCAACTTCGTGAACGACCTGCGCATTTCGCAGGAGCTGACGCCGCCCACCGAAGGCCCCGGCCTGCCCACCCGCACCAAGCTGGTGCTCAGCGTGCGGCCTTACGATAAGCAGGCGGCCATGATGGTGCGCTTCACCACGGTGAGCAGCAACTTTGTACGCAACCAGCTGCACACCGAGGCGGGCTTCTACGACCAGCCCGTGGTGTCGGCGCTGATGGAGCCGACCGGCAAAGGCTCGGGCAGTGGCCTGCTCAGCGGCCTGCCCCAGGGCGGCACGGGCGGCTACTTCGACCAACACCGGCCCGATACGCTGAGCCTGAGCGAGCGGCAGTCGTTTGCCGTGCTCGACTCGGCTAAGCAGCTACCTTCGGTGCGTAACGTGCTCGACTGGGTTGAGCTGCTCGTGAATGGCTACAAGCGGGTGGGACGCTGGGACCTTGGCCCCATCCTGAGCACGTATTCGCACAACGACTATGAGGGCAGCCGCCTGCGCTTCGGCTTCCGTACCACGCCCGATATCAGCCGCGACTGGCTCACGCAGGGCTACCTGGCTTATGGCACGCAGGATGCCCGCCTCAAATACGGCCTGAAAACCAACTTTATTGCCGAGCGCCGCCACTGGACGGTGCTCGGGGCCGAATACCGCCACGATGTGGACCAGGTGGCGCTGCTCGACAACGATTTTAACTCGGACAATAATCTGTTTGCCGCGGCCTCGCGCTGGGGGCGCTTCATTCAGGGTAAGCCCATTCTGCGCGATTTGATGGTGCTGAGTGTCCAGCGCGACCTGTTCCACGGGTTCACGCAGTCCATCATTCTGCGGCATCAGGATATTAAGCCCCTGCACGATTTCGCCTATTTCACCACTCCCGACCGCAGCGACAACGCGCCCCGCGCCCGCAACCTGACCCTGTCGGAAGTGGTGTTTGAGTCGCGCTACGCCCCCGACGAGAACCTGGTGCAAAGCGAAAATCGCCGCAAAGCGGTGGGCCTCAAGCGCTGGCCAGTGTTCACGGTGCGCTACACCATTGGGGTACGCAACCTGCTGAACTCCCGGCCATCGCCAGCTTACCAGAAAATCAACCTGCTGCTGACTCACAGCGTGTCGGTGGGGCAGTTTGGCCGCTTGGGCTACCGCATCGAGGGCAGCTACATCCCCGATGCCGTGCCCTACCTCATCCTCAAAACCCCGCTGGGCAACCAAACGCCGTTCTACAACGTCAACTCCTTCAACCTGATGAACTACTTCGAGTTCGTCACCGACCGGTCGGTTTCGCTCCGGCTCGACCAGCACTTCGAGGGCCTGCTGCTGAACAGCATTCCCGGCATCCGTGCCCTGAACTGGCGCTTGGTGGCCACCGCCAACCTGCTCTACGGCAGCCTTTCGGAAGCCAACACCAGGCAGCCCCACATCACCCCCGACGGCCAGGTAGTGCCCCCCATTCCATCGCTGGGCCGGCTGCCCTACGTAGAAGTGGGCTACGGCATTGAGAACATTTTCAAGTTCGTTCGGGTCGACTTCATTCATCGGGTCACCTACCGCGACCAGCCGGCCGTAGTGACGGATACCACGCCCACCCACAGCAACTTCGGCGTGAAATTCAGCGCCCAGTTCCGACTGTAGCAGGAAGGCTGCTTTCGGCAGCGGCAACAAGCCCACTGGCCCCTCGGGTTAGTGGGCTTTTTTGTAAGTTAGAGGCGGAATGCAACAATCGAATAAGGACCACCTGTGCGGGCAACAGCAGCTGGGTATGCTGATGCGGCGACTGCTGCTGGCCGCCGCCCTGCTGCTGCCGGGCCTGCTGGCCGCCCGCTCCGCCGCCGCCACCGCTGCGCCCGAAGACACGCTGGCCGTGAACCCCACCGAGCCTCAGTTTTACCTCGCCGACAACTACTACAGCGTGCTGGAAGACCCCACCGGCCGCCTCACGCTGGCCAACGTGCAGGCCCCGGCCTGGAGCCGCCGGTTTGTGGTGATGCGCGGCTCGGGGCACCCGCCCAACATTCAGCACCCGCGCAGCACCTACTGGCTGCGCCTCACCGTGCGCCACGCCCCCACCGAAACTACCGCCTGGTACCTCGAGCTGTACGACTCGCACATTGGCTGGGCGGTATTTTTTCGGCCGCAGCCGGGCGCGGGCGCGGGCGCGGCCTACGACAGCGTGGCCACCGGGGCCAGCCAGCCCTTCGCCACCCGCCCTCACTCTTACAAAAATTTCCTTTTCGACCTGCCCCCCCGACCCGGCCAAACCGCCACCTACTACCTGCGCCTGCGCTCCGATACCCGCACCAGCTTCCGGGCCATGCTGCACAGCGGGCCGGGCCTTATTCCCGAGCTGTCGCTGCAATACTGGCTGCTCGGCATGTTCTACGGCGTGCTAGCCATCATGCTGCTGTACAATCTGATACTGTTCTTTTTCCTCAAGCAGCAAACCTACCTTTCCTACGTGCTTTACGTGCTGAGCGGCACGCTGCTGTTTCTGACCGAGGACGGGCTGGGCTTTCAGTACCTGTGGCCCAAATCGCCAAGCCTCAACCACTTCATTGGGGCGACCGCGCCGGTATTGCTGCTGGTAAGTTTTGCAGCCTACGCCAGCGGCTTTCTCGACACGGCCACCCGCCTGCCCGC
>JAYULN010000246.1:0-12489 GCA_043763525.1 Hymenobacter sp. | reverse complement strand
GCGATGCGGATGCCGACGGCATCACCAACGCCACCGACATCGACTGGGACAACGACGGCATCAGCAACACGGAGGAGAGCAGCGGCGTGAACCCGGCCACGCTCACCGCCAACGGCGTACCCACTTACCTCGATGCGGCCTACGTGCACCCCACGCTCGGCGCGTTCCGCGACGTGAACGGCGACGGCATCAACGACGTGTTTGACCTGGACCTCGACGGCCTACCTAACTTTCAGGACATTGATGCCGACAACGATGGCATCACCGACGTAATTGAGGCCAACGCCAGCGGCGCGGCCATTGCCAACTACGACCCCACTACTGGCCGCATCACCGGCGCGGTGGGCACCAACGGCATGCCTGATGCGGCCGAAACCGCCGCTGGTAGTGGCGTAACTAAGTTCCCGCTCACCAACACCGACGGTACCGGCCGCCCCGACTACCTCGACATCGACGCCGATGGCGACGGCATCCCCGACAACATCGAGGGCCAGCCCACCGCTACCTACCGCGCCCCCTCCGGCCTCGACACCGACGGCGACGGTTTGGACAACGCCTACGACCCCACGCCCGGCGGCGCGGTAACGGCCGGCACGGCCATGCCTCTTACTAACACCGACGGCACCGACCAGCCCGACTACCGCGACACCGACTCGGACAACGACGGCCGCCTCGATAGCGTGGAAGGCTGGGACACCAACAACGACGGCGTGGCCGATACCACCGCCAGCGGTACCGATACCGACCAGGACGGCCTCGACGATGCCTACGACACGATTAACACAACCACGACGACTTTCGCCGGCAATGCCCAGAACGGCCGCCTGCCCACTTTCTACCCCGACGTGAACAAGCCCGGCGGCGACCGCGACTGGCGGCAGGTGCTGAACGTGGCTCCCGTGGCCAGCAACGTAACCAACGCCCCGGCCATGCTGGCCTCAAATGACCAAACGGCCATTCAGTCGCTGGTAGGTACCGATGCCGATGGTACGGTGGCCAGCTTCGTTATCCAGAGCCTGCCCACGGCGGCCCAGGGTGTGCTGTATTATTTTGATGGTACTACTACCACGGCCGTGGCAGTGGGCCAGCTTATTCCGTTGGCCAATGCCAACGGGCTGCGCTTCGACCCGGCCGTGACTTTCGCGGGCAGGGCCTCGTTCACCTACGCGGCCATTGATAACGACGCACTGACTGGCAACACGGCTACTTATACCATTCCGGTAGTGGCGCCGCTTAGCTGCCAGCCTTCGTACCTCGACAACGCCACCACGAGTAGCGGCCTGACGGCCGAATACTACGCCGGCTACTTCGCCGACGATGTGAGCTTCTTTCAGCGTAGCGCCCCGTTGCGTCGCCTCGACCCGAACATCAACTTCAGCACCGGCAACGGTACCACCACTTGGGGCGATTTGAGTAGTGTGGCCGGTGGCAACGCCACTAACTGGGATGGTTATTCCTCGCGCTACCGCGGCAGTATATACATCACTACGGCTGGCTCTTACACGTTCTATCTGAAATCGGACGATGCCTCGTACCTGTGGCTCGACGGCGCGGCCCTGGCCCCTACGCTGGCTAACGCCCTTGTTAGCGTCCCCGGTCAGCACCCCGTGCGGGAGAGCAGCGGTACTATTACGCTTACGGCCGGTTTGCACGACCTAACGGCGCTATTTGGTGAATTCGCCGGCGGTAATTATTTCAGCCTCGAATATGCCAGCACGGCCAACAACATTGCCCGCCAGGTGGTGCCGCAAAGCCTGCTCTGCGCTGGCCCGGCCACGACCAACAACCCGCCCGTGGCCAGCGATGCCACTAATGCTGCGCTGCTGAACACGGCCACGGCCACGGTGCTTAGCCCCAACCTGAGCGGCACCGATGCGGACGGCAACGCCACCATCGCCTACTTCAACATTATAACCCTGCCCAACGCGGCTAGTGGTGTGCTCTTTTACAACGGCGTGGCCGTGGTGAAGGGCCAGGCCATTCCGGCCGGCTCGCTCAACCTGCTCACCTTCGACCCGGCTGCCAGCTTTAGCGGCAACGCTACATTCACCTATTCGGCCACCGACAACGGCGGCCGCCTTGGCCTCACGCCCGCCACCTACATCATACCTGTGACTCCGGTTGCCGACGTGACCACGGCCCTGACCGGCCCGGCCTCGGTTACCCCTGGCCAGCCTACGGGTAACTACACGGCCACCTTCACCAACGAAGGCCCCAGCTCGGCAACGAGTGTAACCCAACGGGTAACGTTGCCTGCTAACGTAACCAATGTATTCGTAAATGGCATTTCCTACACGCCAGTTGGTGGGGTAATTGACTTTGGTACCGCCACCACGCTGGCGAATGGCGCTTCCAACTCCTTTACATTCAGCTACACGCCGGCCACCACGGCTACGGGTAGCCTGGCCGTAACCAGCAACGTAACCACCACGACCGCGCAGGGCGCTAATACCGCCCCCGACGCCTCGACCCTGACGGTAACGGTAGTGCCAACGGCTGACGTGGTTGCGACCATAACGGCGACTACGACTTCGGTAGCGGCGGGCACGCTGGCTTCGGCCGGTACTGCTGCCACCTTCACGGCAACCTTCAGCAACAACGGCCCCTCGACGGCTAGCGGCGTAGTGGCTACCGTGCAGCTGCCCAAAGGCCTGAGCAACGTGAGCGCCACCAACGGCGGCGTGTACAACGCTACCACGGGCATCATCACCTATGCGGGCCTGACGTCCATCGCCAATGGTGCGCCCACTACTTCGGTTATCAAGTTTGATGCTCCGGCTAACGGTCCGGTTGTCGCAACGGCGGCGGTTTCGACGACCACCAGCGAGTTGGGCCAGACGACCAACAACCAGGCCACGGCGGCCATGACCATTACTTCGACCTTCGACCTGACGACCACGCTGACCGGCCCCGCCTCGGCCGTTGCCGGCAACCTGGTAACCCTGGCCGTGACCACGACCAACAACGGCCCCAGCAATGCCGCCAACGCCATTCAAACGGTGCAGCTGACCACGGGCCTCACCAACGTGTATGTGAGCAATGGTGGGGTCTACAATGCCTTAACCACTACCCAGACCATTGTCTCGAACGGCGTAAGCTACTCGGTACCGGCCGGCGGCATCGTATTCCCGACGCTGGCCAGCCTGCCCAACGGCCAGACGGTAGCTAACTCCATCAGCTTTACCCAGCCGGCCACGGCATTCGCTCCCTCGGCGCTGGTAACGCCCAACACGACGGGTGCCGGCGACAGCAACCCCGCCAACAACACGGCTTACCTGAACGGTGGCAGCAGCACGGCGGCAGTAGCCGTGAATACGCCAGCTACCGGCACGGCCAATGCCTACACGAACATCAGCTCTTCGGTAGCGACCACCACGGTGGGCGGTGCCATTACCCTGACGGTAGTGACCGGCAACAACGGCCCGGCCCAGGCCACGGGCGTAACCCAGACCGTGCAGCTGTTGCCCGGCCTGGCTACGGCCGGCCTGCTGGTGAACGGCAGCGGTGCGACGACTACCGCCGGCAACGTGGTAACCTTTACGGCCGCCGCCGCCAATGGCGCCAAGTACGACAACGCGACGGGTGTGCTGACCTTCGGCACCCTTACCAACGGCACCGCCGGCAGCACCAGCGGCACGAGCGTGAGCAACACCATCACCTTCAATGCCCCGGCTACGGTGGGCAACAACGGCCAGCTTCTGACCATGGCCGCCGTGAGCACGACCAATACCGACCCGGTAGCGGCCGACAATGTGTCGTCGGTGGCCGTGACGCTGTTGCAGAGTGCCGACCTGAGCACGACCATCAGTGGCCCCGGCACGGCAGTGGCCGGGCAGCTGGTGCAGTTCACGGCTACTTTCACCAACAATGGCCCCACGGGAGCCACGGGAGTAGTTGAAACGGCGCAACTGCCTGCCGGGCTGGCTACGCCTACCGTGACCGACGGGGCTGGCAACGCGGTAACGACTACTTACAACGCCACTACCGGCCAGCTGACCTTCCCGTCGTTGGTGACCGATGCGGCCGGCACCACGCAGGTGTTCCGCATCACGTTTGCCGCTACGGGCTCGAACATGGCCGTGCGCAGCAGCGTGGGCTCGACCAGCACAGATGCAGTAGCCACGAACAACAGCGCCAGCGCCCTGACCATCGTGCAGGGAGCGGCCGACCTGAGCACGACGGTGAGCGGCCCGGCTACGGCCGCTGTAGGTAACCCGGTTACTTACAGCGTCCTGACGGCCAACAACGGCGGCTCGACTGCTCCCAATGCCATCACGACCCTGCAACTGGCTACTGGCTTCGATGCCACCACCATCAAGGTGAACGGCCAGACTGGTACGCTGGCAGGCAGCAACGTAACCTTCGCCGACGGTTCGGTCTACAACGGGACGACGGGGATTGTTACTTTCGCTACCGTCGCCAACCTGGCGAACGGAGCCAGCACGGCCAACTACGTTACCTTCCTGATGCCCAACCCCGCAAGCGGGCAGATAATAGGTACGTCGTCGGCATCGTCCGATGCTTCCGACGCAGTGGTAAAAAACAATGCGTCGGCCGTGGCCACCAGCATTGCGCCTGCTACCTCGGGTACGGCTGACCTCACGGCGACCGTATCAGCTTCGGCCAGCTCGGTTGCGGCCGGGGCTAATGTTACCTTCACAGCTACCTATGGCAATGCTGCGGGCAGCAGTGCTGCTACCAATGTGCGCCCCACGCTGCAGCTTCAGCCGGGCCTGACCGTAGCCGATATCAAAGTAGCTACTCAGAGTGGTACGCTGAGCAATGGTATTATCACCTTCCCGAATGCATCGACCTACAACCAGGCAACCGGTGTGGTGACCTTCCCGCTGATTACCAGCCAGGCCGCCGGTGCCGCTGGCAACGTGAGCTACGCCGTGCAGGTAGTTGCGCCGAATGCCGGCTCGCTCACGGCTGTGGCCGCGACGACTTCGGACACGAGCGAGCCCAACACCGTGGCTGCCCAGAGCAACAACACGTTCACGGCTCCCGTCACCATCACCTCGGTGTTTGACGTAGTAACGGCCCTTGCCGGCCCGGTTTCGGCCGTGGTGGGCAGTAGCCAGACCTATACCGTAACGACGACCAACAACGGCCCATCGCCCACCGGCAGCACCACCACCCAAACGGTGACCGTGCCGGCCGGCCAGATGCCGACCAGCATCACCAACGGCGGCGTGTACTCAAGCGCGGCCAACACCATTACCTGGACCATTGCGGCCGGCCAGGCCGCCGGTGCCAACGGCGCGGTGGCCAATAGCTTCACCATCACGCAGCCGGCCGGCGGCGCTTCGCTCACGGCCACGGTAAGCGCGACCGGCGAAAGCAACACGACCAACGACGTGGCCTACCTCAACGGCGCAGGGGCTCTCACGGCAACCACCGTGGCCAACCAGCCTCCGCTGGCCTACGCCGTGGTGAACAGCCGCCAGAGTGCCACCGGCACCACCAACAACCCGATGGGTAACAGTGTAGCCAGCAACCCGGCCACTCCCAATGGCCTGCTCATCTCGCCGCTGGTCGCCACCGACCCGGAGAACGCGCTGAGTGGCACCACGCCGTACACCATTACCAGCCTGCCCACGGTGGCCCAGGGGGTGCTCTACTACGACAACGGGGGTACCTACGCCGCCGTGGCCCTGAACCAGACGCTAACGGCCACCCAGGCCACCACGCTGCGCTTCCTGCCCAACACGGCCTTCACGGGCAATGCCTCGTTCACCTACCTGAGCACCGATGCTGCCGGCAACCAGTCGCCGGTGGTGGAGTACACCATTCCGGTGGCTGGCGACCAGTCGACGACCTACTCGACCTACAACGGCAACAAAGGCCTGGCTACCAATAAGTATCTGACCGGTGACATCCTGGCCCAGACCATCGACCCGAACACGGCGCAGTACACCAGCGCCGGCCTCATCTACGACGCCACGACGGGGGCTTTGCAGGGCGGGGCGGCCAACGGCCTGCCCACCACCGGCACCAACGCCGTGCTGGTTTCGGGCACGCTGCCGACGGGCGTAAGCCTCGACCCGGCTACAGGCCGCATCTACGTGAGCAACGCGGCCCTGCTGCCCCAAAGCCGCACCGTCCAGAGCTTCACCGTGACCATCCGCACCACCGACCTCAACGGCGGCACCAACAGCGTGCCGGTCACCTTCACCATCGGTGCCTACCCGCTGCCGGTTGAGCTGACCGCCTTCGTCGCCACGGCCAAGAACCTGGATGCCCTGCTGACCTGGAATACGGCTTCGGAGAAGAGCAACGACCACTTCAACGTGGAGCGCAGCCTGAACGGCACCGACTTCGTGAAGATTGACGAAGTGAAGGGCCAGGGCACGAGCACCAGCGCCACCGACTACGCCCGCACCGACGTGGGCATCGGGGCCCGGGCCAACGGCCTGGTGTACTACCGCCTCAAGCAGGTCGACACCGACGGCACGAGCAGCTACTCGCCCGTGCGCAGCGTGCGCTTCGGCAAAGCGGTGCCCGCCATCGCCTTGTTCCCCAACCCCGCTACCACCGCCACCACCCTCGACCTGACGGCGCTGCCCGCCGGTTCGTACCAGGTGAGCGTGCTCGATGCCGCGGGCCGCGTGGTGCTGGCCACGACGCTGGAAGCGGGCCTGGCCCACGCCCTGCCGCTGAACACCATTGCCAGCGGCAGCTACACGCTGCTGGTGCGCGGGGCCAACGGCGGCCAGGTCGTGAACCTGACCAAGCGCCTCATCAAGGAATAGCCCCCGCTTTCCGCGATAGCCGAAAAGGCCCTCCCCAATCGGGGAGGGCCTTTTTTTGTGCGCCGGGCTGCGCGTAGCGTAACCCCACCACGGGCTGAGCGGTTAACCCAGTCAGCGTATTCTCTTTTTGCTTGCTCATGGATTTTGACTACGATGTGCTCGTCATTGGCGCGGGCAGTGCCGGGCTGTCGGCGGCTCTCACGCTGGGGCGGTGCCTGCGCCGCGTGCTGGTGGCCGATGGCGGCCCGCCGCGCAACGCCGCCTCGCCGGGCGTGCATGGCTTTCTCACCCGCGACGGCATCCGGCCGGCCGAGCTGCTGCGCCTGGGCCACGAGCAGCTGCGCCCCTACGAAACCGTGGCGGTGCAGTGCCTCCAGATTGATGAGCTGGTGCGACAGAAAGACGGCTTTCGGGCCACCGGCCACGGCACCGCCGACGATGCGCCCACCACCGTAATCGCCCGGCGGGTGCTGCTGGCCACCGGCGTGTCCGATATTCTGCCCGCGCTGCCGGGCTTCCGCGAGTTGTGGGGGCGGGGCGTGCTGCACTGCCCCTATTGCCACGGCTGGGAGGTGCGCGACCAGCCGCTGGCCGTGTATGGCCAGGGCAGCACCGTAACGGGCCTGGCCCTGCTGGTGAGCCGCTGGAGCCGCGACGTAATTGTGGTGACGGACGGCCCCGGCCGCCTCACGCCCAACGCCCGCCGCCGCCTGCACCGCGAAAAAATTGCCATCCGCGAGGAAGCCGTGGTGCGCCTCATCGGCTCGCCCACGCACGATTTGCGCTGCATCGAGTTTGCCAACGGCGAGCGGCTGGAGCGGGCCGCGCTGTTTTTGCACGCCCCCCAGCACCAGCGCAGCCCGTTGGCCGCCCACCTCGGTGCTCGCCTCACCAGCAAAGGCGCCGTATGGGTCGATTCCAGGCTGCACACCTCCATCTCCGGCCTCTACGCCGCCGGCGACACCACGCCCGGCACCCAGCAAGCCCTCCTCGCCGCCGCCGATGGCAACCGCGCCGCCATTCTCATCAACGAAAGCCTGACGCGGGAAGAGTGCCTGCGGTAATGAAGCTGATTCGGGAATTCACAGAACCTCATCACCCATTATTCTTCCCGCGTGAGTTGGGCCAGCACGGTTAGCGCGGCCCGGGCCCGGGTTTTCACGGTGGCCAGGGGGATGCCCAGCTGTTCGGCGGTTTCGGCCTGGGTGCAGCCGCCGAAATAGAGCAGGTCGATTACCTCGCGCTGCCGGGGCTTGAGCTTCAGGGTCAGCTCGCGCAGGCCAATATGCTCGGGGTTGAAGGTGGGGGCAGCGATGGCCCGCTGCGCTCCGCCCTCTTCCAGCGACCGGCTGCCGCTATAGAAACGGTGCCGGGGACTGCGCAGGGCATCGATGGCCTGGTTGCAGCACACGCGCGCCATCCAGGTAAACAGGCGGCCGCGCCCGGCATCGTAGTTGCCGATGCTGAGCCACACTTTCAGCAGGCCTTCCTGGAGCACGTCCTGGGCCAGGCCCTCGTCGCGCACCAGGCGCACAATCACGGCCAGCAGGTTGCGGGCGTAGCGGTCGTGCAGCAGGCGCAGGGCTTTTTCGTCGCGGGCCAGCAGGCGCTCCACGAGTATTTCTTCGTCCGTTGCCAGAGGCAACGCCGGAGTTGAATTCATAGTTGGAGAGGATATAAGAACTGCCCGTTGGCCAGAATGGAAAGCACAACGGGCAGCAATCGGAATAGATGAACCTTGATTAGTAGCGACTTGCGAATAGAACAGGGTTAGATAAGTGGAAAGAAGAATATCAGATAAGTGGCCCGTTATAGGGGTGGGAGCATCTACGGGGGGCGTGTTGCAATCGGATTGCGCCGGCAAGTCTGCCGGGTCCGTCGCCGCCTGTTGAAGCCGGACCGTGGCTTCAAAACATTTGTGGCAATCGGGCAGATATAGGTGGCGAAGCAGTAGGCGGGGCTGCCTTTTTTGCCCCCTTCACGCGGCATTTCGTCGGGGCTGGCCCGCCCGCCGTAGAGAGATTATTCCAGCTTTTTATTCATGCCCCATTCCATTCTGGCCCTGCACTACTGGGCCGGTGCTGGCCGCGAATTCGATGCCCTGCGCCCTTTATTGCCTGCTCACACGCAATTGCTGGCCCCCGATATGCCCGGCTTTGGCCAGCAGCCTGCCCCGGCGGGCTTCGACTACTCGGTGCGGGCCTACGCCGATTGGGTCGCCGCCTACCTCCGGCAATATGCCCTGGACGATTTTATCCTGCTGGGCCACAGCATGGGCGGTAAAATAGCGCTGGCCCTGGCCGCCCGGCAGCCGCCCGGCCTGCGCCGCCTGGTGCTGCTGGCCCCCTCGCCGCCTACCCCCGAGCCCATGTCTGATGCCGACCGGGCTGCCGCGCTGGCGGCGTTTGGCCAGCCGGAGGCAGCCGCCCAAACTTTCGCCAAAATCACCCGGCGACCCCTGGCCGCTACGGTTCGCGAGCACGTCATCGCCGACAACCTGTGCTGCACCCAGGCCGCCTGGGATGCCTGGCAGCAACATGGCTCCCGCGAAGACATTTCGGGCCTGATGCCCCAGCTGCGCGTGCCCTGCCACTTGCTGGTAGGGGAGGCCGACGCGGCCATTACCCTCAAAAACCAGCGTCGGCACACCTTGCCGTACCTACCCGCCGGTACCCCGCTCACCGTGGTGCCCGGGGCCGGCCACCTGCTGCCCCTCGAAGCGCCAACGGAAGTTGCAGAGGTGTTGGGTTTTGAGTGAACAATCCTGCTACCACTATTCCAGTGCGCGGCTGCGGAACAGCAGGTAGCCCAGGTGCCCATACACGGTGAAACGGCGGGTGGGGTCGTCATAAAACAGCCCGTGGATGGCCAACGGCCCCACCGGGGTCTGGAAGATAAGGCCGGTACTGACCGTGAGGCGGGGCCGCTCGAAACCATCTTTAAGCAACGCTTCCTGATTGGGGCCTTCGTAAAGCGCATCATAGTTGATGTGGGCGTACACTTCGGAGCGCCACTCCAGCTTGCCCAGAAAGGGCTGGGAATAGCGCAGGCCCACGGCCACGAATCGCGGCGCACGGTAGGTATCCATAAACGAGGTGCGGGCATCGGGCAGGGGCGCGAATACCGGCGCGGTAGTCACGCTGGAGCGGTAGTTGGCGAAGCGCGGCTGGCCGCTGTACACGGCCTCGGCAAAGTAGCCCCAGGTGCGGCGGTCGCCCTTGAGGGAGAAATACTTTTCGGCCGTGGCGCGGAGCTGCACCCATTGGCGGTTGTGGCTGGCCGCCTCCCGCAGCGGGTTGGCCGTGGAGCCGGGGGTGTATTTCTCCACGCCCGTTATGCCGCGCAGGGTGCCCGCTACGCGCAGGCCGCTGGTGGCGTACTGCTTGCGATTGAGGGAGTTGCGGGCAAACTGGAGGGCCACGGTGCCGCCCTTGAAGGAGGTGACATCCAGCGTGGCCCCGCTGTTGATTTCGCCGGTGTTGGCGTAGGTGTCGTTGTTGTAGAATGCGCCGGCATCGAGCAGCACGCGGCTGCGGTAGTTCGGGCTCACCCCAATCTGGGCTCCTATTTTGGTGTCCTGCTGCCGCACTTGGGTGCTCAGTACGTCGCGGCCCAGCAGGCCGCCGGTGTTCTGGTAGTCCCACTGGTTGTAGGTGATGGTGGGCTCGATGTAGAAGGGAATTTTCTGGGGCACGTTGATGCGGAACGCGCCGTGCGCGCCGTTGTAGAAGCGGCCCAGGCTCACATCGCCGGCGGCGGTGTAGAGCAGGCGGCGCAGGTAGCGGTACTCCAGGCCCACGTACAGGTTGTCGATGGGCCGGTTGCTGAGCACGAAGCCCACCTCGGCCGAAACATTGTTGTTGCGCCGGGCATCAACGCTGAAAATATAGCCTTTGCGGGCCTCGTCGTAGCGAATGCGGGGGTAAATGTTCTTGAAATAGTCGTCCGAAGCCAGCCGGTAGTAGCCTTCCTCAATATCATCGAGGGAATACTCGCTGCCCTTGCGCCGGAAAAACGAGGCGGCGTACTGGTTCTGGTCGGGCCGCAGGCCGTTCACATTCACCTCGATGAATCGGGGCTTCGGGGCCCGGTCCTGGAAGGTGCGCCGCCGTTTTTGCAAATCGGTCGAGTCGACGCGGCGGCCAATGCGCTGCTTAATCAGGTCCATTTTGAGCCGGGCGGCGGTGTCGCCTTCGGCAATGAAGGATTTCACGCGGTCGAAATCGCCCACGCCCATGCCATCCAGGTCGGGCTGAATGAAGATGCCGTTGCGGCCCACGCTGCCGGTATCGGCCACGCTGGTGCCCAGAAAGAGCAGCGTGCTGGCCAGAATGGCATCGTCGTTCTTGGGGTACTTTTTATACGCCACGTCGCCCACGTTCACCCCGATGATGATGTCGGGCGCGAAATCCTGTTTCATGGCCGTGGTGGGGAAATTATCGTACACCGCGCCGTCGAAATAGTAGCGCCCGTCGGGGTTGCGAATGGGCCGAAACGCCAGCGGAAACGTCATCGAGTTGCGCACCGCATCCGAGAGTGAGCCCTTGCGCTGCACCACCTGCTGCCGCGTAAATACCTCCGAGGCCATGCATCGAAATGGCACGAAGAGGTTGTCGAAATTATAGTTGCTGATGGCTCCGGCCGGGGCCATGAGGCGGGCCAGGGCCAGGTTCAGGTTCAGGTCGTTCACCAGATTGGTGCTCACGCGGGTATTGAAAGTGGAGTCGATGGCTACGCCCAGCCGCAGCGACGAAGGCGAGGGCTCGGCCGTGAGGTAATTGAAGGTCTTACTCTCCAGGGTTTTGCCCGAAGTCCAGTTCTGAAATTCGGGGCTGAGCACGATTTGCTCGATTTCGGCCGGCGAGTAGCCCGCCGCGTACATGCCGCCAATCACGGCCCCCATGCTGGTGCCCACAATGTAGTCGATGGGAATGTGGTTCTTTTCCAGCTCCTTGAGTACGCCCACGTGAGCCAGGCCCTTGGCCCCGCCGCCGCTGAGCACAAGGCCCACTTTCTGGGCCTGGATGGAGGAAATAAAGCTGCCGGCCAGCAGCAAAGCCAGGAGCGCACGCGTGAAAAAATGGGTCATAAAAGCAAGAGGGTGAGCGGCACAAGCCAGGGCCCGGCTCCGCTGGTACGCTAGGCTCTTGGCGCGGGTTGTAAGTATGCTGGCTGGATATATGTTGAGCTTACTATCAATGGGTTGTATTTGATGATAAGCTGCCGGTGCGCGTGGCAACCGTGCTCACCACTTCTTGAAAATGACGTAGACCGCCGCCACCAGCAGCCCAAATCCGGCCACGTGGTTCCAGCCCAGCTTATCGGTTTTGAACACGAACACGGCACAGACGGTGAACACCACGAGCGTGATGACTTCCTGAACGACCTTGAGCTGAAACAGGCTGAACGGCCCGCCATTCTCGGCAAACCCCAGCCGGTTGGCCGGCACCTGAAAGATGTACTCGAACAGGGCCAGCCCCCAGCTCACCAGTATCACCCCAAACAGCCCTAACTTGCCAAACCAGGTCATTTTCTTGAACAAATGCAGGTGGCCGTACCAGGCAAACGTCATGAACAGGTTGGAAACAGTGAGCAGGAGGAGGGAATAAACGCCTTTCATCTTGGGAAGTGGAGAGGTGAAAAGTGAAGGACCGTCATGCAGAGCGTAGCGTCATGCCGAGCGCGGCGAAGCATCTTTACCGCAGTAGTAAATCTGGTTACTTACGCGGTAAAG
>JAYULN010000245.1:0-5073 GCA_043763525.1 Hymenobacter sp. | reverse complement strand
CCGCCCTCGGCGGGCACCTGGGCCGCAAAGGCGACGGACCGCCTGGCTGGCAAACCCTTTGGCTCGGCCGTCGGACGCTGCGGCTGCTCGTGGAAGGCATCCAGATGGCGACCCAACTACTTGATGACTAACGCCAAAAAAAGCGCCGGCCTCACGGCCGACGCTTTTTGAGTTTTGGGTAAGGACAAGTGCGGATTGCAACGGGCTTTCAGTTAGCGTTAAAATTTGAGAATCAGGGTTTCACGAACAATAACTCCTGCTCTTTAACTCTTGGCGTATTTTACAGCGTGTCCTCGCCATCCTCCGGAATGCTCATGTCGACGGGGATGACGGCATCGTCGCCCTTGGCCATGGTGCGGATTTTGGCTTCGATTTCGGCGGCCAGCTCGGGGTTGTCGAGCAGCAGGGTTTTCACGGCTTCGCGGCCCTGGCCGATTTTGGTGTCGCCGTAGTTAAACCACGAGCCCGATTTGCCGATGATGCCCATATCGACCCCGAGGTCGACAATCTCACCGACTTTGGAAATGCCCTGGCCGTAGATGATGTCGAACTCGACCACCTTGAAGGGCGGCGCGACTTTGTTCTTCACCACTTTCACCTTGGTGCGGTTGCCGGTCACGTTGTCCTTGTCCTCTTTAATCTGGCCGATACGACGGATGTCGAGGCGCACCGAGGCGTAGAATTTCAGGGCGTTGCCGCCGGTCGTGGTTTCGGGAGTGCCGAACATCACGCCGATTTTCTCGCGGAGCTGGTTGATGAACACGCAGCAGCAGCCGGTTTTGTTGATGGTGCCGGTGAGCTTGCGCAGGGCCTGGCTCATGAGGCGGGCGTGCAGGCCCACTTTCGAGTCGCCCATGTCGCCTTCAAGCTCGGCTTTGGGCACGAGGGCAGCCACGGAGTCGATAACGATAATGTCGATAGCGCCCGAGGAAATCAGCTGGTCGGCGATTTCGAGGGCCTGCTCGCCGTTATCGGGCTGAGCGATGAGCAGGTTGCTCGTATCGATACCCAGCTTCTCGGCGTAGGATTTGTCGAAGGCGTGCTCGGCATCGATGAACGCGGCCATGCCGCCTTTCTTCTGGGCCTCGGCAATCATGTGCAGGGTCAGGGTCGTTTTGCCCGACGATTCCGGGCCGTAGATTTCAATGACGCGGCCCCTGGGCACCCCACCAATGCCCAGCGCGATATCGAGCGAGAGCGAACCGGTGCTGATGCTCGGAATGTCGCCCACCTTGTTGTCGCTGAGCTTCATCACGGTGCCTTTGCCGTAGGCTTTGTCCAGCTTATCGAGCGTAAGCTGAAGGGCTTTCATCTTTTCGGCGGCGGTGTTCACTTCGCCTTTTTCAGCCTTTTCAACTTTGTCGGCTTTCGGGGCCGTTTTGGTAGCTAGTGCCATGTGGGGGTAATTAAGAAAAAAAGGGGTTAGGTTTGGTAAAGTTACTGGTTTTGGTCGGGCCGCAATCGAATAAATCTATTCCTTAGTAAAAGGCCCTAATAAGCTGTTTTGCGGCGACTTTTTTTAACACAATGCTCAACGGTTTGGTGCCGTTGAAAGGCGAAATATATGGGGAATTATCTAAAAATATTAGTTGGCCTTGTGGCTGTGCTAATTAGAGTGGAAGCAGCGCGGGCGCAGGTGGATAATCCGGCGTTTACGAGCCCTACGCCGGGGCGGAGTAGAGAAATGATAGAAGTGCTGCCCGTAACGGACTCTATGGAAGGGGTTGATGCATATGTGGCTCCAGCAGCGGGGGAGCTGCGACTCTCACTCCACGCCTTCACCTTCTTCAAGGACAACGAGTACTTCAACAAGATTGTGGACGGCTACACGCTGTATGGCACGCAGCTGAACCCGCAGCTGGTTTATTACCCGACCAAAGACCTGCGCCTCGAAGGCGGCATATTCCTCTGGAAAGACTTTGGTAACCCGGTATTGCAGCAGGTGCGCCCCACGTTCCGCGCCACCTGGACCATGGGCAGGCAGCAGATAATACTGGGTAACATCCGGCCCAATCTCCACCACAACTACATCGAGCCGATGTTCAACTTCGAGCGGGTGATGCTGAACCCGTTGGAGGAAGGCATTCAGGTGCGCTATAATGGCACCCGGCTAACGGTAGACCAGTGGGTGGACTGGCAGCGCCAGCAGTACCGCTACAGCAACTACCAGGAAGAAGTGGCCGGCGGCATCAGCAGCAGCTACCGCATCAGCAAGGATGGTAGCAAGTGGCAGGTGGCGATTCCGTTTCAGTTCACGGGCATCCACAACGGCGGGCAGATTGATACCCTCGATAAACCCCTGAAAACGGTATTCAACGAGGCCCTGGGGCTGGAGGCGCGGCGCAGTCTGACCGGGCCCAACGTGCGGGCCGTGCGGTTCAGCGGCTACGTGCTCAGCTTTCAGGACTATTCCTTCACGAAGGGGCAGCTCCCCTTCCAGTACGGCCGGGGCCTGTATCTGAACACTACCCTTGAAACCCGCTACGTTGATGTGATGCTGAGCTACTGGCAGGGCTCGCGCTTCATCTCGCCGCTGGGGGGCGACTTATACCAAAGCGCCTCGCGCACAGTATCAAACCCCGACTTTCTGGACCGCAGCCGGAACATCCTGCTGGTGCGGCTACTGCGCGACTTCCGCATTTCCGACGCGGCCTCGCTCACGGCGCGGGTAGAGCCGGTGTTCGACTTCAACGCCCGACTATTGGATTATTCGTTCGGGATGTACCTGAATTTCCGGCAGGACTGGCTGCTGGGCAACGTGGGCAAGCGCGTGCGGGTAGGGCAGTAGCGTGGACCGCCCCACGGGGTTGCGGCACCGGCAGGCGGCGCTACCGGACTGCCTCCCCGTTGCGTGCGAGCCAGAAGCGGCGAATATTGCCCACGGCATCGGAGTTGCGGAACCAGAGCGGGCGTTTTGGCAGGGCCTCGGCTTGAAAGCCGATGGCGCGGGCCACGGCCTGGCCGCGTTCGTTGGTGGCGTAACAGCGGATGAGCAGCCGCTGACTGCCCACGACATCAAAGCCAAAATCGACCACGGTGGTCAGGGCTTCGCGGGCATAGCCGTGGCCCTCGGCGGCGGCTCCCAGGTAGTAGCCGATTTCGGCCTGGCCTTTTTGCTGGGGCATCAGGCAGATGTCGCCGAGGTAGGTGGCCGTGGCGCGGTGCCAGATGCCGAACACGTAGAAGCGGCCCGTGCGCCAGTCGTCGGCGAAGGCGCGCAGGGCTACGTGGGCATCGGCGAGCCCGCGCACGGCCCGCAGACGGTCGGGAAAGGAAGATTGGAAGCGGGCCCGGTCGGCGTGCAGCAGCGCGAAGAAGCCTTCGGCATCGGCCGGCTCGTAAGGGCGCAGGCAGAGGCGGGCAGTATGAAGCGGGGCACGGGGCAGCATGAAATCGAATACGACAAAACTGTCGGGGTGGGAGCCGCAGAAGGCGGGTTTAAAGAAAAAAAGGCCGCTCCTGTGCGCAGAAGTGGCCTTTTTGAAAATAGAACGGGAGCTATTTGTTCGCGCCCACGTACTGGCTGGGGCTGCCCAGGGCTTGTTGGGTACGCATCACGTTCGCCTGCCGGGCGGCTTCGTTAAAGAATTCGAGGCGGCGGATGAGCATTTCCTTTGCCAGCACGCGGCCTTCGGGCGTGCGCATGGTGCCGCGCTTGTCGGCCAGCACGCGTTGCATAGCAGCCAGGGTTTGGCCCTCGTGCTGCATAAACTGCTGCTGAAACTCGGCTAGCCGGCCCACCCCCGAAGCGGTGAGCTCGAAGTCCTCGCCAGCGCCTTGGTTCAGCACCTCGCACAGCACGTACACTTCAATGGGCAGGCTGGTTTCGAGGGCTGTGGTGCGCAGGTCGAGGCCGGCGGCCAGCGCGTCGAGGATGATGCGCACGTTGCGCTCAAATTGCTGGTAGTAGGCTTGGGCTTCCATTCTTTTTGGTGCTTGGTGCTTGGTGCTTGGTGCTTGGCTTTTCTTGGATGACGATTGAACGACCCAAGCACCAAGCACCAGGCACTAAGTACTATAAAAGTTCTTTCACAATCTGTTCTACGCCAATGCCTTCGGCTTCGGCTTTGAAGTTGCGCACCAGGCGGTGGCGCAATATCGGCACCGCCACGGCGCGCACATCCTCAATATCGGGCGAGTACTTGCCGTTGAGCAGGGCGTTGCATTTGGCCCCCACAATGAGGTGCTGCGAGGCGCGGGGGCCGGCACCCCACTCCAGCAGCTGGGTGGCGCGGGGGGCGGCGCGCTCGGTGCCGGGGCGGGTTTTCTGCACCAGGCTCACGGCGTATTCCACCACGTTGTCGGCCACGGGCACGCGGCGCACCAGCTCCTGAAATGCCTGAATGTCGGCCGCGTGCAGGACTTTGTTAACGGTGTGCTTGCGGTCGGAGGTCGTATTTTTCACGATGCTCAGCTCCTCGGCGTAGCTGGGGTAGCCCAGCTCGATGTTGAACATGAAGCGGTCGAGTTGGGCCTCGGGCAGGGGGTAGGTGCCTTCCTGCTCGATGGGGTTTTGGGTGGCCAGCACGAAGAACGGGCGGCTCAGCGGGTAGCGCTGTCCGGCCACCGTCACGGCGTATTCCTGCATGCTTTCGAGCAGGGCGGCCTGGGTTTTGGGCGGGGTCCGGTTGATTTCGTCGGCCAAAATGATGTTGGCGAAGATGGGGCCTTTCACGAAGTGAAAATCCCGCTGCTGGTTCATCGTTTCCGAGCCCACGATGTCGGAGGGCATCAAATCGGGCGTGAACTGGATGCGGTTGAACGACAAGTCGAGCGAGTCGGCAATGGTTTGCACCAGCAGGGTTTTGGCCAGGCCGGGCACGCCCACCAGCAGGCTGTGCCCTTGCGAGAACACGGCCGTGAGCACCAGCCGCACCACCTCATCCTGCCCCACGATGACCTTGCCAATTTCCTGGCGCAGCTGCTGAAAAGCGGCCGCTAAGGCATCAGCAGCTTCTTTGTCGTTTTGGAAGTTGGGCATGAATGAAGCTGAAAGAACGTCATGCAGAGCGCAGCGAAGCATCTCTACCGCACAACTGACTTAAATGTTGGGATTACTTGCGCGGTAAAGAT
>JAYULN010000244.1:0-12508 GCA_043763525.1 Hymenobacter sp. | reverse complement strand
ATAACACCGGAATCCTTGATGTCTACAACGGCCGTTTTCGACGTGTTGCGGACAAAAGAACCGTTATCGAACGTAGTGCGAACAATGGCGGTAGTAGTAGGGGCAAACGTAAGCGTGTTGGGCGCTGCCAGAGTATTTATCACCCCTTTGATACCGATGCCATCAATCCGAATATCGGAACACGTAGTCAGGCCACGGATAATTTGGTTGCCGCCAGTAAATACCCGATTGCTGTTCGCATCCAGATTGAACGTGTTGGCATCGCCGGTAAATACCAAGGTCGAGTTGAGAGCAGGATTTGCAACACCCGCCGAATTGCTACCACTCACGGCCGCCAGAACACCACCGCCGAGGTTGTTCAGGTCGCCGTAGATGTAGAGTGTAGCACCGATAGTAGTACTGGCATTGACCGACTGACCGATACGTACGATTGCCCGTTCGTTATTGTCAGCGTTCAGCAAAGTCAGAGTCTGGACTTCATACCGAATCGAAGGGTCATTCAAAAGCGGCGCGATAGTGAAAGGGTCACTGGGGGCGTGACCAGGGATGTTAGCATTAGCATCGCGGGTAGGCACACCGTTGCTCCAGTTGGCGGGGTTATTCCAACGGGTGTCCTTCGGAGAGACGTTATCACTAATCCAGTTGGTCGTGCCGCCAGCGGGGGTAGTAGTAGGAGCCTCTACGACAAATGTGGCTTTATAGCCTGGTAAGACCCCTGGGTCAGCGAAAACACCGGTGCTACCAAAACCATCGTCGTACGTGCTCTGGTATTGAATTTCGACTATGTAAGTGCCGCCACCCAATACCGCAGGCTGTTGCAACAAATCGATTGCACCCGTAAAGCCGTAGCTTATATTGCTAGTCGTGCTTTGGGGTGAGATTAGGCTTAGTGACTGGCTTGAAAAGGCGGGTATCGTTGTCGCACTGGTGAGGTACACCCGATAAAGAAGAGCAGAAGGTGCTACTGTGGTACCACCTGGATTAATAAGAGCATTGGCACCCGTAATCAACAAGCTACCTCTGGCAGAACCAGTTTGCGTGAACTTCGTGCCAGCACCGCCAAGGATTGCTCCGTTGAAGAGAGGGGCAGTTGTGCCTTTGCCATTATACGTCGTCGAAGTGGTACCACTTGCGCTATTAGGCTGACTGCTAATAGTGATATTGTCCGCAAGATACCTCTGTGCCGACACCGACTGCGAAGCGCCCAGGCCAAAAAACAAGGCGAATAGCGGGATAAGGGAGCTTAGGAAGCGACGCTGTCGTAATAGCTTCTGAGTAAAGGTTAAAATTTGCATGGAATTGGTTGGAAATGGATGTTTAAAGGGAAGATGGAAACGCATTTACCTGCGGATTCGCAACGAGGCGCATATACGCAAAGGTATTAAAAAGGTCTAAAGGTTCGGGGAAAATTTACAGAGATGTCGTTTTTACACAAATTAGGCGTATTTAATATGCCAATATTCAATACTGTCAATTCTTATATTTGAACTATTAAAAGACTGTTCCGTGCCTATTAGTGGATGATGCTATAGGGCACGGAGGCCAAAGCTTTTTTCTCGGCAGGTAGTTCCACGCCCAGCAAGTCATGCACGCTCACCCGAATTTTGTTGGAGAGCTGGGTGATGGGCAAATCGTTGCTGTCGTAGCCGAAAGGGTTTTCGATTTCGTTGCCAATCATCTCCAGGCCCAACATGGCGTAGGCCCCAATCATGGTGATGGGCACCATCCACCAGCCGCAGGAGTCGATGAGCACCAGCGGCATCACCATAATGAAAACGGTGATGTAGCACTTGATAAAAAAGCTGTAGGAATACGGAATAGGCGTGGACTTGATGCGCTCGCAGGTGCCGTTCACCGTCATCATGCCCAGGTAGTGCTGCTTGATATTGATGAGGTGAATGGGGTCAAAAATTTGCACCTGGCGCAGCTGTTCCACGCTTTCCATGAGCACGGCAATGATGGTGGAGCACACGCTCTCAGCCTTTTGGAGGCGCTCGAGGATGTCGGGGGTCGCCTCCATCTTGTCGAAGCGCACGCGGTTGCGCAGGCTGCCCTCCAGGGCAATAGGGAAGTTGGAGATGAGGGCGGCAAAATAGCGGCGGCTCGATTTGGCCTCGCGGGGCAGCAGGGCGTTCATCTCCATGGCCAGGCCCCGGCAGTGCGACACGAGCTGCCCCCACACGCCCCGGCCCTCGTAGTAGCGGTCGTAGGCCGTGTTGGTACGAAACACCAGCAGCAAGCTGAGCAGGATGCCCAGAATGGAAAGGTACTCGCGCCCGATGCGGACGTTGAGGGTATGAAAATCGAGGCTGATAACGGCGATAGCCGAACCATACAAGCCCACCAAGGCCACGCGCTTAAGTAGCAGGCGGATAACGCTGGAAGCGTGGAAGTGCCCCAGAGCACGCCACCAGTCTCCCCCTTGATAAATTATCATCGGTTTAGTTAAATATTCAGTCCTGCAACGGCAAAGCCGCTGTCGAGGTTAGCGCATTGGATTCGGAGTAGGCAGCACGGGCAAATGGCGGGGCAATGCGCCAGCAAGCAGCCCCGGCGCGGGGCCTTTCACACGTCATGCCACTTTTAGAAAAAGACGGGGTAGCCCAGGAAATCAGCAAATCCCGGCGGGAGATATAAAGCCCTTTGGGCCATCATCAACCATGTTTATTGCCCCAATACGGTAGTATAAAATAATTTTTGGCTTTAAGGATTATGTAAGCCTCACGAGGGTAAAGGTACGGCCCAGACCCCGACGGACAAAGGATAGGCCCATGGAAGTCAGTGACCCTACGACCGGCAATTCTACCTGGAAGGGCACCGGGCGCGGGCCGTGGGGCCGGGGCGCGGCGACTTCGGCGGCGGGCGGTTTTCTTTGTAACTCACTACACGCCCCTTATGGAATTAATCAAACATTTTTTCGACCTGCTGCTCCACCTCGATAAGACGCTTTTTAACGTGGTGCATGACTATGGCAACCTGACTTACCTTATCCTGTTCCTCATCATCTTCACCGAAACCGGGGTTATCGTGTTTCCTTTCCTGCCCGGCGACTCGCTGCTGTTTGTAGCCGGCACGCTGGCCGCCCAGCCCAACCCCCAAACCGGCCACCCGCTGCTCAGCATCGTGGTACTCATTCCGCTGCTGATGGCGGCGGCTTTTATCGGCGACAACCTCAACTACTTCGTGGGCGACTATCTCGGGCCACGCGTTTTCCGGGAAAACTACAAGTTCCTGAACCGCAAATACCTCGACCAGACGCAGGCATTTTATGCCAGGCACGGCGGCAAAACAATTATCATGGCGCGCTTCGTGCCGATTGTGCGCACGTTCGCGCCATTCGTGGCCGGCGTGGGCACCATGACGTACCGCTACTTCGCCTCGTTCAGTATTGCGGGGGCCGCGCTGTGGGTGATTTCGCTTACCCTGGCGGGCTATTTTTTCGGCAACATCGAATGGGTGCAGCACAATTTTACGTTCGTCATCTACGGCATCATCCTAGTGTCGGTGCTGCCGCCGCTGTGGTCGTTTTTGAAGGGCAAGCTGGAAAATAAATCAGTGAATGGCTAACGATGAGCAGTAAATAATGCTGCTTCGATTGTTCACTGCTCACTCTTAGAGCGGTTCCCAGATTGGTGTACGTGCCCCGGTCCGACAGCGGAGCCGTCGGACTGGGGCACGTACACCAATCTGGAAACTCCTGTAGTAGCTCATTGCTGATTGCTCACTGTTCATTACTTACTGAATTTCTACCATGCGCCAGTTCGGACTTATCGGCCGCACCCTCAGCCACTCGTTTTCGCAGACCTACTTCAACCAGAAGTTTTACTCGCTGAGCCTGGCCGAGCACGAGTACAACCTGTTTGAGCTAACCACCATCGGCGAGCTGCCCGCCCTGCTGGCCGCCCACCCCAACCTGGTGGGCCTGAGCGTGACCGTGCCCTACAAAGAAACCGTGGTGCCCTACCTCGACGACCTGGCCCCTTCGGCCAGCCGCGTGGGGGCCGTGAACGTGGTGGAGCGCACGCCCGACGGGCACCTGCGCGGCCACAACACCGACTACGTGGGTTTCCGCGATTCGCTCCGCACCTTTTTCCCCAACCGCGCCGATGCCCGCGCCCTGGTGCTGGGCACCGGCGGCGCGGCCAAAGCCGTGAGCGTGGCCCTGTACGAGCTGGCCATTCCGCATTGGCACGTTTCGCGCGACCCACTGGGCCACGGCCTCACCTACGACGACCTCACGCCGCAGCTGGTGGCGGCCCACCCGCTCATCATCAACGCCACGCCGGTGGGCACCTTCCCGCACGTCGACGAGTGCCCGGCCCTGCCCTACCACGCCCTCACCGCCCAGCACTACCTCTACGACCTGGTGTATAACCCCACCGAAACCCTGTTCATGGCCAAGGGCAAGGAAGCCGGGGCCCAGGTGAAAAACGGTTTTGAGATGCTGTGCCTCCAGGCCGAAGCCGCCTGGGATATCTGGAACGGCAAGTAGCGCGGTCGGACCCGGCCGGGACTTTGAGAGCCCGCGCAGGCACGATACCCGAACGACCTAAGCGCGAACCCGCAGAGTCCACGGCACCGCTTGCAACCTTTTCGCAGCACCAGGCATCTCCCTGGCAGCAAGCTGGCCGAAGGCCGGTTTTCTACTCCGTCGACCTCCTCCTTATGGTGCAGAAAATGACCTTCGCTACCACCCACCCTACCGGCCAGGGCTACCGGCTGCCCGCATGAGCACCGCTGCTACCTGGTTTGCCTTTGGGGCCGATGACGCACTGCCCGACCAGCCCACGGCGGGCCCGCGCCTCACGGCCAGCCGCGGCACGGCCATCGCCAGCCCGCCCACCGAGGCCGAGCTGATTGATGGCTGCCTGCGCGGCCGCCAGCTGGCCCAAAAGCTGCTGTATGAAAAATACGCCGGCAAGATGACGGCCGTGTGCCTGCGCTACGCCCAGACCACCTTCGAGGCCGAAGACGTATTGCAGGAAGGTTTCCTGACCGTGTTCCGCACCCTGGCCAGTTTCCGGCGCGAGTGTCCGCTCGAATTCTGGATTCGCCGTATCATGATAAACGCGGCCCTGCGCCAGCACCGCCGCAACGCCTCGCTGGTAGCAGTGAGCGACGGCGAATACCCCGAAACGCTGGCCAGCGAAGAGTTTACCCTTAGCAACTATAACTTCCAGGAGCTATTGCAAATGGTGCAGGAGCTGGCTCCGCGCTACCGCATGGTTTTCAACCTTTATGCTATCGAAGGCTACACCCACAAAGAAATCGGAGAATTATTAAGCGTTACCGAGGGCACCAGCAAATCGCAATACTCCCGGGCCCGGGTCATCCTGCAAACTAAACTAGAGCGCCTCGGCACCCCACCCCGCCATGTCAGCTAATCCTATCGATAAGAACCCTACGCCCAACACCACCGGCAGCCTGGAGGAGTTATTCCGCCACCATTTGGGGGAGGAAGCCGCCGTGCCCCCGCGCCCCCTGCTGTGGGACCAGATTGATAATTCCCTGCTCATTCGGCAGAACGAAATCTACCGTCGCCGCCTCGTGGCCACGCGCTGGGTAGCGGCGGCCAGCCTGTTGCTGGCCACGCTGGCCGGCACCGGCTGGTGGGCCCACCGCGCCGCCGACCTGGCCGGGGCCGAAATGGCAACGACAAACCGGACAAACGGCACTGGTGCCGGCGCTAATGCCGTTGATGGCACCGAAGTAGCCAGCGGTGTGCCGCGCCGCTGGTCGGCGGCGGCTGGCCAATCCGCACTTGCTAACGGCACCGCCACTGCTAAGAATTCGGGCAGCACAACAACCAATGCCGCACTGGCCCAGGGCGTTTCTGCAACCACTACCGGTGCTCCGGAACTCCGAAGCCCAGCCAGCCACTACACTAAGTTTGGTTCCGGCTCCACCCCGGTCATTGCACGCAACCGCGCAGCACACGGCGGCCGTTCGGGCGGGCGCACCGGCTCCGAAGAGGCAATTACTCGTGGCTTGGGCAATGAGGCTACGGTTGGCGGGTCGGCTTTCAATGCCCGCAGTTCGCGGCCGGTCGCTGCCAACACTTTGGTCCTCGCGCCTGGCGCTGCTTCAACTGATAGTCAGGCATTAGTGAATGGTAGCGCTGCTATTTCCGCCACGGTCGCTACCAGCGGCATTGCACCGACCGCCACTGGCAGCGCGGTTGTGGGCGCGACGGCGGCGGCCGTGCCCACCTTGGTCGCCGTCGCTCCCGCCGCCACGGCGGGAACCGCTGCGGAGTCGGTTAGCTCGCTTGCCGCCCACCCAACGGTCTTGAGCCTGACCGCACCCGCCAACTTGCCCGACGGCCTCACGGCCTTGTCGTTGCCGGCCGATGCGGAGTCTTCAGTAGCGCCCCTCTCTCACAAATGGAGCTACGGGGCCAGCTACACGGCCGCCACATACAATCCCAACATCAACTTTTCGCGGGCCGGTCTGGGTTCCGAATACGCCTACAACCCTGCGCTGGGAGCCGATTCGCCGACCCTCACCGAAGCCGCTGCCACCCAATACCGCGACAACCTGCGTCCCGGCCTTAGCCAGCGCATTGCCCTGCTGGCCACCCGCCACCTGAGCGGCCACTGGTCCCTCAGCACCGGGGCCGAGTTCACGCAGGCCACCGCCAAATCAGCCTCCATCCCCGCCTTCGTTGGCGAACAGCTGCTGGAGAGCCAGACCACTGCTGGCCCGCTGCAAAACACCAATTTCCGCTACCGTATGGTGGGCATCCCCGTCGAGTTGCGCTACGCCAACGCCACCAAGCGCGGCTGGAGCCTCTACGGCCACCTCGGCGGGGTAGTGAATGCTTTGCTGGGTGTGCGCAGCGAAGTCGAAGGCAATCCGGAATCCACCCGGACCTACTCCTTCATGTCGACCGGCGCGCCCTATCGCCGCATCCTGGGCAGCGTGCGCGGTGGGGCCGGGGCCCGGTTTCGCCCCGGCACGGGCACCTGGGCCTTCACGCTGGGCCCGGTGGTCGAGTTGGGCCTCGTGCCCCTCAATGCCCACCCAGCCCAAGCCATCCTGGCGCAAAGCCGCCCCTACAGCTTCGGCATAGAAGCCAGCGTGGAATTCGGACGGTAAGCCTTTTCCGTTTCCGACGAAACCCAATCTCCTGCTTTAGGGTTAAGGTAGACTGACCGCTGAGGCCAACCGCAGGTCAGCGAAGCTAACCTTTCCCGTTGCATGGAGTACCAACTGACCTCTGAATTTAAGCCCACCGGCGACCAGCCCACGGCCATTGCCAAGCTCGTGGAGGGCGTGAACAACGGCGACCATTCCCAGGTACTGCTGGGTGCCACCGGCACCGGCAAAACCTTCACCATGGCCAACGTCATTGCCGAAACCGGCAAGCCGGCCCTGGTGCTGTGCCACAACAAAACGCTGGCCGCCCAGCTCTACGGCGAGTTCAAGGCATTTTTTCCAAATAATGCCGTCGAGTACTACATCAGCTACTACGACTATTACCAGCCCGAGGCCTACATCGCCAGCACCGACGTTTTCATCGAGAAAGACCTGGCCATCAACCAGGAAATCGAGAAATTGCGGCTGCACACCACCTCCACGCTGCTCAGCGGGCGGCGCGATGTCATTGTGATTGCCTCGGTGTCATGTATTTACGGCATCGGCAACCCCGAAGAATTCGCCAAAAACGTCATATTTCTCAAGCCGGGCATGCGCTACACGCGCAACAACCTGCTGTATCAGTTCGTCCAGATTCTGTATTCGCGCACCGAAGTTGAGTTCACACGCGGCTCGTTCCGGGTAAAGGGCGACACGGTCGACGTGTTTCCGGCCTACGCCGACCACGCCTTCCGCATCTACTTTTTCGGTGATGAAATCGAGTCCGTTCACAAGATTGACCCGGTGAGCGGCAAAAAGCTCAGCGATGAGGCCAACGGCGTGGCCCTCTACCCCGCCAACCTCTTCGTAACCGGCAAGGAAACCCTGAACACGGCCATCAAGGAAATCCAGGATGACATGGTGGCCCAGCACGCCTACTTCGAAAAGGAAGGGCGCGACTCCGAAGCCAAGCGCATCATGGAGCGTACCGAGTTCGATTTGGAGATGATTCGGGAGCTGGGCTACTGCTCGGGCATCGAAAACTACTCGCGGTATTTCGACCGGCGCACGCCGGGCTCGCGACCCTTCTGCCTGCTCGACTATTTCCCCGATGACTATTTATTAGTCGTGGACGAAAGCCATGCCACCATGCCCCAAATCCGGGCCATGTGGGGCGGCGACCGTAGTCGCAAAACCGCCCTCATCGAATACGGCTTCCGCCTCCCCTCGGCCCTGGATAATCGCCCGCTGACGTTCAACGAGTTTGAAAGTATGTTCCGGCAGGCCGTTTATGTATCCGCCACTCCTTCCGACTACGAGCTGGCCCAGGCCGGCGGCGTGGTGGTGGAGCAGGTTATCCGCCCCACCGGCCTGCTCGACCCTGAAATCGATATTCGTCCCAGCGTTAACCAAATCGATGACCTGCTCGACGAAGTGGACGAGCGGGTAAAAATGGGCGACCGGGTGCTGGTCACCACCCTCACCAAACGCATGGCCGAGGAACTAAGCAAGTACATGGACCGCCTCGGCATCAAGGTCGAATACGTCCATTCTGATGTGAAAACGCTGGACCGCGTCGAAATCCTGCGCAAGCTGCGCTTGGGCGAAATCGATGTCCTCATCGGTGTCAACCTGCTGCGCGAAGGCCTCGACCTACCCGAAGTAAGCCTGGTAGCCATTCTCGATGCCGACAAAGAAGGCTTTCTGCGCGACCAGCGCAGCCTCATTCAAACCATGGGCCGCGCCGCCCGGAATGACAGAGGCAAGGTTATCATGTATGCCGACCGCATTACCGGCTCCATGCAGCGGGCCATTGATGAAACCAACCGCCGCCGCGCCACCCAGGCGGCCTACAACGAAGAGCACGGCATCACGCCGCGCACCGTGCGCAAGAGCCACGCCGAAATTCTGGGCCAGACCTCCCTCTCCGACTACCGCGTGCTCGATACCATGGCCTACGCCGGCCCCGATTCCGACGGGGCGACCCTCGCCCTGGCCGCCGAGCCCGTGGTCGCGATGATGAACCGCACCGAGCTCGAAAAACTCATCAAAACCACTGAAAAGCAGATGGAAGCCGCCGCCAAAGACCTGGACTTCCTCACGGCCGCCAAGCTGCGCGACGAGCTGGCCGCGCTGAAAACCATGCTAAAAGGTAAGCGGGAGTAGCGGACGGAGTACAAGCTGCCTTACTGATTGATGACCTGCAACGTATTTTTAATCCATGAAACCTCATTCGCTCATCACTACCCGGCTGGGCATTCGCTTCGGCAAGCCTTGCGTGGCCGGCACCCGCATTGCCGTGCAGGACATCCTGAACTGATTGGCCTCGGGAATGAGCAACGCCGATATTGTCGAGGACTTCCCGGAGATTACGGAAGCATACATCCGGGCGGCTTTGGCGTTTGCGGCCATTTCCTGAATGCTCCCTTAGCCACGAAAACCGGCGTGACCACCACTACATTTATGATTCATCCCACTTGACCGCCCTTCAATATGGCTACCGCCTACCGTGCCACTTACCGCTCCGTTAACCACGGGAAAATTCTTGAAAGATGCTTCACCACCATTTTGAAAGCATTCGTGCAACTCAACGAATGGCACCAACTCAGCAAGGTTAAAGAGCAACTCACCTCCTACCGGGGGTATTATAACCGCATCAAGGATGGAAAAGTCAACGCCCACGTCGACGTAATCGAATGGGAACAATGCATATACATCTTCCAAATCGATGAAATTAGGATTGAATAAAATCCATTAACCGCCAAAAAACAACCGCCACAAAATCGCGCTAGCTTGCTGTTTCCATTCCTCACGGGTGCCGGTACAGCACGCCGCCCTTCATCACCAGCCGGATTTGGCGTAGCGCGGCCACGTCCTGCGTAGGGTCGCCGGCCACGGCCACAAGGTCAGCCAGCAGGCCAGCGCGGATGCTGCCCCGGTCCGCAAGGTGAAATATCTGGGCGTTGCCGCTGGTAGCCTGGCGCAGCACTTTCAAGGGCGTGAGGCCGTATTCGCGCACCAGCAGTTCCATTTCACGGACATTATCGCCGTGGGCGAATACGCCGACATCGCCACCCATCGCCAGCGTTACACCAGCCTTCAAGGCTGCTGCCACACTTTGGTGCTTTTGTTCGATGCGTGGGGGCGCAGGCTCCTGGCCTTTGTGCCAGCCTTTGTGCCAGCCTTTGTATTGAGCCACAGCATCGGTTGCAGCCACGGTGGGGCACAGGGCCACGCCGCGCTGCTTCATCAGCTTGAATATTTCGGGCGTGCCACCGTCGCCGTGCTCAATTGTTTCGACTCCGGCCAGGATAGCGCGGCGCATACCCTCGGGCGTGCTGGCGTGGGCCACCACACCCCGGCCCGATGAGCGGGCAGTTTGCACAATCAACGTCAATTCGTCCTGCGAAAACGTAGGCTGAGCCGAGCCATCAGCCCCCCAGCGGTAGTCAGCGTACACCTTAATCATATCCGCGCCCTTACCGATTTGCTCCCGCACCGCCCGGATAATGCCGTCCACGCCATCGGCTTCCTGCGCACCCTGAGGCACATCTTCATCTACTGAGAGTTTGGGGCCGTAGCTGCCCGTGGCCACCAGCGCTCGGGTAACCACCAACAGGCGTGGGCCAGCAATAATGCTTTGGTCAATGGCTTGCTTCAGTCCCACATCAGCAAAACCAGCCCCCTCAGTGCCGAGGTCGCGGGCAGTAGTAAAACCTGCTAGTAGCGTGCGCTGAGCATTTACTGTGGCCCGTGCCACCCGCAACGCCTGCGATTCGAGCAGCACCTGGTCATTCCAGGAAGCTTCATTATAGGGGTGTAGCAGCAGATGCGAATGCCCCTCAATCAGGCCGGGCACCAACGTCATACCCGGTAGGTCAAGAATACGCACTCCGGTCGGCAACACTAATTGAGAATTCAGGCCCACGGCAGTAATGTGGCCGTTTTCAACAAGGACCGCCCAATCGGGATGCCTATCAATGCCATCAAATACGGCCGCCGGCCGCAGCAACATAACGGGCGCACTTGTGAGCACCTGACTGGGTTGGGCCGCCAGGCACAGCGAATAGCCCTGCAGCAACACGACCAATCCAAGCCCTAACAAACCCCGCCCAGCTGACGACAGCAAACACATCGGTTCCATAATAACGAGGCTGTTTAGGATTTCTGGTCAAGTGGGATTTTACGCAATAAGAGCACCGCAAAAGCCAAAAAATGAAAAGCCAGCCAATTTTCAGCGGATGTTTCAAAACGCATAAGCAAGGTTTTGAAGCTGTCCAGCCAGGAATTGGTGCGTTCAATGGCGGTGCGCTCCCGATAAAGCGCCGTATCTAAATAGCCCGCTTCGGGCTCTTCGCTTTTGCGGGAACGCGGGTTCAGGGCAATGTTGGCTTCGATGCCGCGCCGGAAACAATCATCGCGCAAAGTTTTGGCATCAAAACCACTATCCGCGTTCAAAAAGAGTCCCTCCAGCGAAATTTGCGCCTCTGTCAGCAAGCTGCAAAGCTCGCCGAACGAGGTTTCGATGTCGAACAAGTCGTGGTGGTTACCCGCCTGCGGACTGGCACAGGCCAAGGGGTGGCCGGTGCTATCGGCCAAGAAAAGCAGGTTCGTCGTGCGGGCCGCTTTACGGCCCTGGTAGCCAATGGCTGCGCCACCATTTTTAGCCAGGGTGTGGCTGCCGTCGAGTTGAACACTCGACAAGTCGAGCCGCCGGCGATGCACCTGCAAGAGGGTCACCCACAGCTTTTTCCAGCTCCCGTCTTTCCGCCATTCGTTGAAGTGGTAGTACACGCCCGACCACGTCAGTACCGTGTCCGTAAAAAACTGCTTGACCGGTAGCTGTCGCCATTGACAGCCCGTTTTAAGCTTGAATAAAATCGTTTCTACGATGTCGAGTAAGTCCACGCTACAGCAGCAGCCACGGGTGCCCGTACTCAAGTGGGGCAGTATCCAGGTACGGATAATATCTGACATTGCTTACTTTTCTACGCTGCCACTAGTGATTACTAGTAATCCGCATGTTGCTTACAATGCAAAATCCCCCTGCGGCGGGTGAGCGCGGCAGGGGGATTACTGAAAAAAGGTTGGCGGCGACCGACTCTCCCACCGGTGAAGGCAGTACCATAGGCGCACCGGGGCTTAACGGCTCTGTTCGGAATGGGAAGAGGTGAACACCCGGGCTAAAGCCACCATTGCTGGCGGACGGGAAGGGCGTGTTCGGCCGCTTCCCTCCAAATAACCTCGACGCAAGGGGCACAACACACAAAGCTTTTGCCGCGAAGCCCTCGGACCCTTAGTACGGCTCGGCTGTTCGGTTTCCCGTCTTTCACCTGCCGCCTATCCACGTCGTCGTCTCCGACGGTCCTTCCATTGGGAAATCTCATCTTCAGGTGAGTTTCGCACTTAGATGCTTTCAGCGCTTATCTCC
>JAYULN010000243.1:0-12519 GCA_043763525.1 Hymenobacter sp. | reverse complement strand
TGCGGAAGCACACCATGGCGGCCACCGGGTTATCGCCCTGGAAGTTGGAGTTGTCGAAGCACTCGATGTGCTTGGGCAGCTCGGTAAGGCGCAGGTCCTTTTTGATGGTTTCCATGATGCGCACCTCGTTCACGTCCTTGCTACGCTCGTTCATGCTCTCCTTCTCCTTGCGGGCGTAGAGCACGTTTTTAAGGGCCAATTCGAGCAGCTTGCGCTTGTCGCCGATTTGGGGCACGGCGAGGCTGACGCCGGGCAACGGGAGCTCGACGGCGATGTTGGTGAGAATTTCCTTCGACTCGCTCTCGAACTCCTGCCGCAGCTGCATGACGAGGGGGGCGAGGATTTCGGCATCGTCTTCATCGAGCTTTTTGGTGACTTCGAGACTTTGGGTGAGGATGATGCTGCCGTTCATCACCTTAAGGTAGGTGATGAAACCTGACTTCTCGTTGCTGGCGATGGCGAACACGTCGATGTTGGTAAGGGTGTCGGAGACGATGGTGGATTTGGCCTGGAAGTCTTCGAGCTTGTCGAGCTTCACCTTGAACTGGTGGGCCAGCTCGTACTGCATTTCCTGGGCGGCGGCCGACATCTTCTCCCTGAAATACTGCTTGGGGATACGCAGGTCGCCGTTGAGAATGTTGCGGATTTGCTGGATGTAGGCGTTGTAGGTGGCCTCGTCTTCGCGAGCGATGCAGGGGGCGTTGCAATTGCCGATTTGCAGCTCCAGGCAGGGCTTGAACTTACCGGCCTCGACGTTGGCCACGCTCAAGGTGTAGTTGCAGGTGCGGAGCGGGTACAGGGCGCGGATGAGTTCCAGGAGCACGTTCAGGGCCGTGCCGTTGGCGTAAGGACCGTAGTAGCGCGAGCCGTCGTTTATTTTGTTGCGGGTAGGGATGAGGCGCGGGAACCGCTCGTTCGTCAGACAGATGTAGGGGTAGGTTTTGCCGTCCTTCAGCAGAATGTTGTACTTGGGCTGGTGCTGCTTGATGAGGTTGTTTTCGAGTAGAAAGGCATCGGACTCGGAATCCACAATGGTGAACTCCAGGCGCTTGATATTGCGGACCAGTTGCTGGGTTTTCTTGTTGTGGTCGTTTTTGGTGAAGTAGCTGCTCACCCGCTTGCGCAGGTCGATGGCCTTGCCCACGTAGATGATGCCCTCGTCGTCGAAATACTTGTACACGCCGGGCTTGTGGGGCAGGGCAGATATTTGAGCTTGCAGTTCGGGTTTGGCTGCCATAAATCGCTGATTATCGCTGATTGAGTTGATTACGCTGATTCGGGGGGCGCGTTGGAAGAAGGGAACACGGGGTGCGACTGGAAACTGCTTAGGAAGGCGTTGTTCGTAACAGAAAATGACCAGCAAAAGTCGCTGGTCATTTCTGATAAACGCTAACAAAGCTGCTGCCTACCCACCTCGCCGAAGAAAAAATCAGCGAAATCAACTCAATCAGCGGCAATCAGCGATATTAGATATCCTTGTCGTCGAGGTCGGCGGGGTCGGGCCGGTCCAGCTTCTGGTCGGCGGGGATGGTGTCGCGCTGGCCGCCGTAGTACTTCGAGCAGTCGATTTCGATGCTGAGCGGGGCGGCGGGCTTGGGGAAGGGCGCCGTGCTGACACCGATGCTTTTGTCCTTATACACTTTCTGCATAAACAGGCCGTAGAGGGGCAGGGCCAAGCGTGCGCCCTGGCCATAGGCCCCGGTGCGGAAGTGGATGCTGCGGTCTTCGCCCCCAATCCACATGCCGCACACCAGGTCGGGGGTGATGCCCATGAACCAGGCATCGGAGTAGTTGGAGGTGGTGCCGGTTTTGGCCCCGATTTCATACGGAAAGTTGAAGCCCGTGTGCAGAATGGTACTGGTGCCGCCGGGCTCGGTGGTGCTGGCTTGCAGCATGTAGGTCATCAGGTAAGCGGTTTCTTCGCTGAGGACTTCCTTGGTCTGGGGCACGAATTCGCGCAGCACGTTGCCGTTTTTATCCTCGATGCGGGTAACCATGATGGGGGCCGTCCACACGCCCTTGTTCACGAAGGTGGCGTAGGCCCCGCACAGCTCGTAGATGTTGCAGTCGGAAGCCCCGAAGCCCACGGACGGAACCGCGTCAATCTCCGACGTGATGCCGAGGCGCTTGGCGTAGCCCACGATGGTTTCCGGCGTGAGCTTCATCACCAGCCAGGCCGTGATGGAGTTCATGGACCGGGCCAGGGCCTGGCGCAGCGTGAACACCCGCCCCGAGAAGCCGCCCTCGAAGTTTTTGGGCGTGTAGGGGGCGCGGCCGGCCACGGCCGGGAAGGTGGTGGCCACGTCGGGCCGGGGGTAGCAGGGCGAGTAGCCCTGGTCGATGGCAGCCGTGTACACAATTGGCTTGAAGGCCGAACCCGGCTGGCGCTTACCCTGGCGCACGTGGTCGAACTTGAAGAACTTGTAGTTGGCCCCGCCCACCCAGGCCTTAATCTGACCATTGAGCGGGTTCATGGCCATAAAGCCGGCTTGCAGGTAGCGCTTGTAGTAGGCCAGCGAGTCGAGCGGCGACATCAGCATTTCCTTCTCGCCCTGCCAGGTAAATACCGGCATCTTGTATTTCTTGCGCAGGTAATAATTCACCGAGTCGCGGTTGCCGTCGTAGATGTTCATCAACGACTTGTAGCGCTGGGTGCGGCGCATGGCCGTGTTCAGGAAATCGGAAATGACCTTGCCGTTCTCGTCGCGCCAGGGCAACTGGCCCTTCCAGTGGGCGGTGAACCACTTTTGCTGCAGGGCCAGGTGTTCGGCCACCGATTTCTCGGCGTAGGTCTGCATCCGCGAGTCGATGGTGGTGTAGATTTTCAGGCCATCGGCGTACAGGTCGTGGTCGGTTTCCCGGGCCCAGGCGATGAGCGACTTGGCCACCTCGGCCCGGAAATACGGGGCCAGACCCTTGCTGGGGTTCTCCACCGAATAGTGCAGCACAATGGCCTTGGCCGTGTCGGTGGCCAGCTCGGCGGTGCTGATGTAGTTGGCCTTGGCCATCTGGCGCAGCACCCAGTTGCGGCGCAGCTTCGAGCGCTGGGGGTGCGTAACGGGGCTGAACCGGCCCGGCGCGTTCACAATGCCTACCAGCGTGGCCGCTTCGGGCGTGCTCAGCTGCTTGGGGCTTTTGTTGAAGAAGGTTTTGGCGGCCGTGTTGATGCCGAACGAGTTCGAGCCGTACTCCACCGTGTTCAGGTACATGCGCATGATTTCGCGCTTGGTGTAGTTGCGCTCCAGGCGGATGGCCAGAATCCATTCCTTGGCCTTGGTAATGAGCAGGCCCAGCTTGCCGTTGCCGTTCAGCCCGCCGTCGTTCAGGTCGGCGCGGGTGCGGAACAGCACCTTGGCCACCTGCTGCGTAAGCGTAGAGCCGCCGCCGCTGTGCGAGAAGGTGAGCACGCCCGTCACGGCCCGCAGTACGCTCTTGGCATCAATGCCCGAGTGCTGCTCGAAGCGCACGTCCTCGGTCGCAATCAGGGCATCGACCAGGTTCTGGGGCAGGTCTTTGAACTCGACTGGCGTGCGATTTTCGCGGAAATACTTGCCCAGCAGCACCCCATCGGCCGAATAAATCTCCGAGGCCAGCTCGGAGCGCGGGTTTTCCAGCGTTTTCAGGTTGGGCATACGCCCAAACAGGTTCAGGAAGTTGCCGCTCACGGCCAGCACGAACAGGCAAAGGCCCACCACGCCAACCCCAAACAACAGCCACATGGTGCGCACAAACGCCGTGAACTGCCCGGAACGGGCCGGTTTCGGGAACGTCGGCTTCGGGCGGCGGGCGGGGGAGGAGGTTGGCATCAAGAAAAGAATTATGAGTTTTGAAGTATAAATTTTGAGTTAAAAAGCGCCCCCAAGACTTAATATAGGGCAAAGGTCCGACGGCCAACTCACAACTCCCAACTCATAATTTTTAACTCATTTATACGCCTTCTGATAAAAAATTTGGTATCCCGTCAAATCGCCCGTGGCTTGCAGCAACGCCAGGTTTTCGAGGCTGATGACCAGCGTTTGGTACCCCGCCCCGCGCAGCCGCGCCAGCGGCGATAGCGGCCCGCGCAGCTTGGTGGCGTAGTTCTGGGCCACTTTGACACCGGGCAGGGTTTTTATCACCACCAAATCCTGCGCCGTGCCCAGTGCCTCGCTGGTAACCAGCAAAGTATTGGCCCGGAAAAACCGGTTGTTGTAGGTGCTCAGCTGGGTCGCCAAATCGGCGGCTGGCGGCGTGGCTTTCGGAAAGAGCAGCACCACCGCGTGGGCTCCGGTCAGCTGGGTAGTATAAGCCGTAGTGGGAGCCGTAGTGGGAGCCGCCGGCGTAGTTGGCGCGGCCGGTCTGCTGCTGCCAGGCGAGGGCGCTGGTGTAGTCGCCGGCGTGGGCGGCAGGTTCGTCGGTGTAGCAGTGGCCGGTGTGGCTGGCGGCGTAGCACGGGGCGTGGGAGCCGGAGCCGGAGCCGGAGCCGGAGCCTCAGGGTCGGCCGTTTTCGCCTTCAATACAGAAGTAGGGCCCGCCGAACCCGCCGGGGCCGTAACCTCCGGTTTGCTCGTGCCGGGCGCGGGCGTTGGAACCACTTTGGGGGACTCCGGCGCGGGGCCGGTTGGGCTCAGCGCCCTGGCCGGGCTTTCGCCCTCGCGGTAGAAAATCCGCATCCGGTTGTCCACTTCGCCGGGGCGGAACATCGACACCACGGGTTTCTCCGCCGAAGCCAGGGCCCCGGCAATCTGGCCGGCTTCCTGCTTCTTATACGTTTCGGCCAACGCCTGGGCCTGGGGCACCAGGGGGCTGCTGGGGTAGTCCTGGTAGAACTTCTCGACCGACGAGCGTGCCGTGAGCGGCGGCTGCGTGCGGACAACGAGCAGCGTTTTCAGGTAAGCCACCCGGTCGTTCAGGTCACTCTTGGGGTACAGCTTTTCGGTGCGGGCCAGCACGGCCGTGGCCTTTCTGAATTCCTGGTTTTTATAGAGGGTGAAAGCCGAATCGACGCGGCTGGCCACGGCGTTGTGCAGGGCCAGCTCGTGCTCCCGATAAAGCGGGTCGGCAATCAGCCTGGCATAAATGGAAGTCGGGAACTCGCGCTGCAAAGCGGCCGCGAACTGCGCCATTTTGGCGGCATCAGGCTTGTCTTTGTAGTAGATGTAGAGCAGGTAGTAGGCGTCGGGCGCGTGCTCGCCGCGCACGTAGCGGGTCACCTGCTTCTCATACGTTTCGATGCCTTTTTCGCGCTCTTTCAACTGCTCTTTGTAGATGCCGCCCAACTCGTACATAGCCGCTTCAATCTGCTGGTTGGAGGCCTGAAGCGCGGCGGGCGTGAGGGGCAAGGTCTGGCGATACTGGGTCAAGAGTGTATTTTTTGCCGCGTTGGGGTCGGCGGCGGCGGCAGCGGTGGCCGGGTCGGCCGCCTGGCCGCCGTTCACGCGGGTCTGGTCGTTGCCGGTCACGGCCACGGGCGTGCCGCCGTTGGCCAGCGTATTGGGCGAGGAGCTGGCCTGCCGGCTGGTGCGCCAGTTGTCCTGCAACTGCCGGTCGCCATATTTCCGAATAAAATCGGCACGGGCCGTGCCCAGGGTGGCGGGGTTGTCGAAATACCACCGCGCCCCAGAGGCTGCGGCGGTAAGGTCGAAGGCCGCCAGGTCGCTCTGGGCCGTGCCGCCGGGCAGCGAGATGGGCGCGCTGCTGGTAGTGCGCGAGGCTAACTCGGTGGCTCGGGCCGCATTCTTTTGCTGTGCGGCCAGTCGGTCGGCTTCCTGTTTTTTTGTCGCGATTTCCGCCTCGGCAAACAGGTTCAGCTTCTCGTTCAGCGCCTCCTTGGGCAGCCGGGCCAGGGCCTGCAGGCTGTCCTGGGTTTCGATGATGGTGTACTGCTTGGCGAAATCCTTCAGAATCCCGCTACGCTCCTTGATGGCGGCGTAGGTTTTGGCCTCCTTGTTCAGGTTCTGCACCGTGCTGTCGTAGTAAGCAGCTGCCAGGCGGTATTTCTGAAGGTTTTCGTAGTAGATGCGGCCCGCCAACAGGTAGGTGTAGCTCTTTTGCAGCCGGCTGGTCGTGGTGGCCTTAATGGATTGCCGCAGCAGCTTCAGGGCCGCCGGGTAGTTCTTTTCGCGGTAGTTCAGCCGCGCCATCTCGTAGTAAATCTTGTCGCGGTAGTCCTTGTTCTTCGAGTCTTTCAGCAGGCCGGCGAAGTTCTTATCGAGTCGCGCCCGGTCCTGTTGGCTTAGGTCCGACACCTGGGCCAGCATTAGCTTCGATTGAAAATCCAGCTCATATGGCGGGTTGCGGGCCAGAATCTGGTCGAGCTGCTCGTAAGCCTTCTTATTCTCGCCGGCATCCTGGTACAGCTGCGCCAGCACGTAGCGCGTCCGCGACCGTTCGTTCTTGAACTCAATCAGCGGAATGGCCTTCTCCAGCTGCGGAATGGCCTTGGCCGGTTCCTCGGTGCGGATGTAGTAGTCGGCGCGGGTCAGAAACAGCTGGCGGGCATCGGCGGGCAGGCCGGTTTCCTTATCCAGCAGGTACGATACCGCCTTGGCACTTTCCAGCTCGCCCTGCGCCACAAAAGTCCGCATCAGCCCAATCAAGGCCTCGTGCCTGGCGTTGTCGTCCTTGCTGGTCGAATTCACATACTTGAAGGTCAGCGCCGCGTCCTCAAACTGCATCTGATAAAACCGCGCCCAGCCCACCAGTATGTAGGCATCATCGGTCCAGTCGGAGCCTGGCCGGTGCTGAATCGGCATCGAGGCCTTCTTGATGATGTCGTTCAGCTCGGTGCGGTTGGCCCGCACGGCGGCACTGTCCAGCGTCGGAAATAGTGGCAGGGTCTGGTTATAGTCGTTGATGCGGCCCGCGTAGAGCTTGTCCTCCACGGCGTGCAGCTTCTCGCGGGCCAGGAAGTAGGCATTGTCCCGCGCCGCCACGTTGTTGAAAGCGCGGGAAACCAGGTTTTTATCCGACGCGCAGCCCGCCGCGCCCAATCCTAGCAAAAAGGCGAGCAGCGCGGCCCAGCGATATGTCAGCAAATGTTGTGTCAAAGCCAAAGGAAGGAGTAAAGGCAACCAGCCGCCCCCGGAACGCCCGCGGCAACCCAAAATGTTCGTTCAAGCACGCCGTCGCCGGTTAGCCAACGTAGCCGAATGGGTAAAATTACGTTTTTTCGTTTCTGCCGGCACGCACTCCGCCCGGCCCGGCGCAATTGCCGGAATTTTGCCCGTTACCTTGCCGTCCCTGTCCCGCTTTGCCGCCTTGCCATGACTCCCGAACCCTCCAAGCCCGAAACTCCCGCCGAGCAGGCCAGCAACGTGGCCAAGTACTCCGGTATTGCCTTCACCATGTTGGCAATCATTGGGTTGAGTGCCTGGGCCGGCACCTGGCTCGATGCCCATTTTCAGAACAAAACGCCTTACTACACGGTAGGGCTGATGGTGCTGGGCCTGTTCGTCGCCCTCTACCAGGTCATTCGCTCGCTCACGAAATAATTCCAATGCCCCGGTTTCTGCTGCACTTAGCCCTCTTCACCTTGGCCCTGGCGGCCCTCATTTACGGGCTGGGCACTCAGCTTGGCCCGCGCCTTATTCACCCCTACACTGGCCGCGTGCTGCTGCTCATGGCTCTGCTTACGGGCGGCACCTACTACCTCACGGCCCGCGTCACGGCCGTGAACAAAGATTATTTTATCGCGGCCTATTTTGGCGGGGTTGTGCTGCGGTTTCTGGGGTCATTGCTGGTGCTGGGCATCTACTTATACCGGTCCGGCGGGGTGCGCGACCAGGGCACCCTGAGCCTGCTTATTACCTTCTTCACCCTGTACTTTTTGTACGCTGGGTTTGAAATTTGGGCTATTCTTAGTAACTTGCGCCCGTTTTCAAAATAAGGGTAATCGGGCCATCGGCTCTTTTCGCCGCCCCCGCCCCTAAGTCTGACTGAATGAAGCATTTACTGCTCGCCCTCTGTTTTCTCTTCACCTTGCCTTCATTCGCAGCCGAACCCGAAACGGGGGCTGCCGAGGCTGCTCAACCGGAAAAGTTCGACCCCGGCAAAGTCATTATGGAGCACGTGGCCGACGACCACGAGTGGCACTTTGCCACGTTGGGCAACGAACACACCGGCACCCACATCACCCTGCCGCTGCCCGTTATTGCCTACCAGCCCACCCACGGCCTGTCGGTGTTCTCGTCGAGCAAGCTGCACGAGTCCGAAACCCACACCTACGGCAACGTGAAGCTCGAAGAGGATAAGCTCGTTAGCACCGACGGCAGCAAGCTCTACGACTTCTCCATCACCAAGAACGTGGCCTCGCTCATGCTGAGCTGCCTGATTCTTTTCCTGATTTTCCGGACGGTTGCCAGCGGCTACCGCACCCGCCAGGGCAGCGCCCCCAAGGGCCTGCAATCCATGCTGGAGCCTATCGTCCTGTTCATTCGCGATGAAGTAGCCAAGAAAAGCATCGGCCCGAAGTACGAGCGCTACATGCCGTACCTGCTCACCATTTTCTTCTTCATCTGGTTCAATAACCTGCTGGGCCTCACGCCCGGCGCGGCCAACCTGAGCGGCAACATCACCGTGACGTTTATGCTGGCCCTGGCTACGCTGCTCATCACCCTGTTCAGCTCCAACAAGTACTACTGGGCCCACATCTTCCGCCCGCCGGGCGTGCCGCTGTGGTTGCTGCCCATCATTGTGCCGGTGGAGATTGTGGGCATTCTCATCAAGCCCATTTCGCTCATGGTTCGACTGTTCGCCAACATAACGGCCGGTCACATCATCATCCTGAGCTTTATCTCGCTGATTTTCCTATTCAAGTCGGTAGCGGTTAGCCCGCTGTCGCTAGCCTTCGGCCTGTTCATCAGCATGCTCGAATTGCTGGTGGCCCTGTTGCAGGCCTACATCTTCACGCTGCTGTCGGCCATGTACATCGGCGGCGCGGTGGAAGAGCACCACGATGCCGACTTCCAGATGGGCTACGACGACGGGTCGGAATCGACCCACGCCACCCACTAATCCTCGTTTTTCCTGCGACCTCACGGCGCTCCTCCCCCCAGTCGTGAGCTAGCTGATTTTCAATTTCTTTTTTTCTCTTTTTTCCAAGTTTATGCTTCTTTCTTTGTTCTTGCAGGCTGTGGCTGCAGTAGCCGGCAACGGTAACAACCTCGCTGTAATGGGTGCCTGTATTGGTGCTGGTTTGGTGGCCCTGGGTGCTGGTGTTGGTATCGGCCGCATCGGCGGGTCCGCCATGGATGCCATTGGCCGTCAGCCCGATGCTTCGGGCAAAATCCAGACGGTGATGCTGATTGCCGCCGCTCTTATCGAAGGTCTGGCGCTGTTCGCAGTGGTAGTATGCCTGCTGGTGAGCTTCAAGCTGTAGAAGTAGCCGCTAACAAGTTCGGCAGCCCGCTGGCGCGTCCGCCCCTCGCGGCGCGGCGCGGGCTGCTTTACTTATCTGGTAGTTGGTATTAGGTAGTCAGTAGTCAGAAACTACGACCCCATCCGACTACTGACTACCCACTACTGAATACATAAAAACAGGTATGGACTTAATCACCCCCCAATTGGGCCTGCTGTTCTGGCAGACGGTCCTGTTCTTACTGCTCCTTTTCATCCTCACCAAGTTCGCCTGGAAGCCAATTATGGCTAGCCTGCGCGAGCGGGAGGATAGCATCGAAAGCGCCCTGCGCATGGCCGACCAGGCCAAAATCGAGATGCAGCAGCTGAAAGCCGGCAATGAGAAATTGCTGACCGATGCCCGCCTCGAGCGCGACCGCATGATGCAGGAAGCCCAGGTTATGGTCAACCAATTCCGCGAAACGGAAAAGACCAAAGCCGTGGAAGAAGCCAACCGCATCACGCAGCAAGCCCGCGAAGCCATTCAGGCCGAGAAGAATGCAGCGTTGTCGGAAGTGAAAAACACCGCCGCCAAGCTTTCGCTCGACATCGCCGAGCGCATCCTGCGCCGCGAGCTGACCGACCCGGCCGCCCAAACGCAGCTGGTAGATTCGTATTTGAAAGACGTAAAACTTAACTAGTATTCAGTATCAGGTAGTCAGTAGTCGGATGCATGATTTTCGAAAGCTGCGAGTATGGCAGGATGCAGTTGAATTGGTTATTGAAATTTACCGTATTACCCGTCAGTTTCCAGCCGAAGAAAAATTTAACCTAACCAGTCAGCTGAACCGAGCCGCCGTTTCCATTCCATCCAATATCAGTGAAGGAGCAGGGCGCGGTGGTAATGGAGAATTTATCCAGTTTCTGAACTACGCAAGCGGTTCTTGCTCGGAAGTTTTTACACAGCTACTGATTGCAAATCGACTGGGATATATTTCAAGTGAGATTTTTGAAGCAATCGATGCACGCCTCAACAGCATTCATCGCATGATTCACAAGCTCATTGGTAATCTTCGCAGCACACCGATAACTTGATTTGCTTTTTGTCTGACTACTGAATACCCAATACTGAATACTAAGAAATAATCCTATGACTGACCAACGAGTAGCGGCCCGCTACGCCAAGTCGCTCCTCGACTTGGGCAAGGAAATGGGCACGCTGGAAACGGTGAAGCAGGACATGGACCTGCTAAGCAAGACCATGGCCGAAAGCCGGGACTTGCGCCTGTTGCTGCGCAATCCGATTGTGAAGCACGATAAAAAGCTGGCCATCCTCACCGCCATTTTCCAGGGCAAGGTGTCGGACGTAACCATGCGCTTCTTCACGATCCTCACCCAGAAAAACCGGGAATCGGCCCTCGAAGGCATGGGCACCGAGTTTGTGGCGCAGTACAACGTGTTGCAGGGCATTCAGAGCGCAGAAGTGACTTCGGCCACGCCGCTCACGCCGGCTTCGCGGGCGGAGATTGAAAAGCTGGTGACCCAGCAGACCGGTCTCACGCAGGTGAAGCTCACCGAAAAGGTGGACCCGGAACTCATCGGTGGCTTCGTGCTGCGGGTGGGCGACCAGCAGATTGACGATTCGGTGCGTACCAGCCTCCGCAAGATGCGCACCTCCTTGCAAGAAAATTCATATTAAGGTAGTCTGTAGTTGGTAGTCAGTAGTCGGTAAAGTGTAGTAGGGCATTCCCCAGCTATCAAATGCCCACTGCTTCATTACCCGAAAATCTGACTACTGACTACTTAATACTCAGTACCAAAAATCAAAATCCCATGGCAGAAGTACGTCCGGACGAAGTATCCGCAATCCTGCGGCAGCAACTGTCCAATTTTAAGTCCGAAGCCGAGCTGGAAGAAGTCGGCACCGTGTTGCAGATTGGCGACGGCGTAGCCCGTATCTACGGTTTGGGCAAGGCCCAGGCCGGCGAGCTGATTGAGTTTGAAAATGGCCTGCAAGGCCTCGTGCTCAACCTGGAAGAAGACAACGTAGGTGCCGTACTGCTCGGCGACTACTCCGGCATTCAGGAAGGCGCTACGGTGAAGCGTACCCGCAAAATTGCCTCCATCAAAGTGGGTGAAGGCATTGTGGGCCGCGTGGTGAACACGCTGGGCAACCCCATCGACGGCCGTGGCCCCATCACGGGCGAGCTGTACGAAATGCCCCTGGAGCGCAAAGCGCCCGGCGTAATTTTCCGTCAGCCGGTAACCGAGCCCATGCAAACCGGTATCAAGTCGATTGATGCCATGATTCCGATTGGCCGGGGCCAGCGCGAGCTGATTATCGGTGACCGCCAGACTGGTAAGTCGGCCGTGGCCATCGATACTATTCTGAACCAGCGCGAATTCTACGAAGCCGGCCAGCCCGTATTCTGCATTTACGTGGCCATCGGCCAGAAGGCTTCGACCATCGCCCAGGTGGTGCAGTCGCTGACCAAAGGCGGTGCCATGGACTACACGGTGGTGGTAGCTGCTCCTGCCGCCGACCCCGCGCCGCTGCAATTCTACGCACCCTTCACCGGTGCCGCCATCGGCGAGTTCTTCCGCGATACGGGTCGTCCCGCGCTCGTGGTTTATGATGACTTGAGCAAGCAGGCCGTGGCTTACCGCGAGGTGTCGCTGCTGCTGCGTCGCCCGCCGGGCCGCGAGGCATACCCCGGCGACGTGTTTTACCTGCACAGCCGCTTGCTGGAGCGGGCCGCTAAAATCAATGCTTCGGACGAAATCGCCCGGAACATGAACGACCTGCCCGACAGCATCAAGCACCTGGTGAAAGGCGGCGGTTCGCTGACGGCTTTGCCCCTGATTGAGACGCAGGCCGGTGACGTATCGGCTTACATCCCGACCAACGTGATTTCGATTACGGACGGCCAGATTTTCCTCGAGACCAATCTGTTCAACTCGGGTGTGCGTCCGGCTATTAACGTGGGTATCTCGGTATCGCGGGTGGGTGGTAACGCCCAGATTAAGTCGATGAAGAAAGTGGCCGGTACGCTGAAGCTCGACCAGGCCCAGTTCCGCGAGCTGGAAGCCTTCGCCAAGTTCGGTTCCGACCTCGATGCTTCGACCAAGCTCACCATCGAGCGCGGCCGTCGCAACCTGGAGATTCTGAAGCAGCCCCAGTTTTCGCCCGTGAAGGTGGAAGAC
>JAYULN010000242.1:0-2064 GCA_043763525.1 Hymenobacter sp. | reverse complement strand
GGCTGCCCCGCTACACCGGCGTGCCCCTCGACGAGTTCGGGCAGTACATCCTGCTCACCAACTTCAGCAACTACGTGTACATGTTTGCCGAGCAGTTTGGCTGCGAGGTGCGTGGCAAAGACAAGCCGATGCAAACGGCCACGGCCCACGGCATCACCATCATCAACTTCGGCATGGGCTCGCCCATGGCCGCCACGGTCATGGACCTGCTCTCGGCCATCAAGCCCAAGGCGGCCCTGTTCTTGGGCAAGTGCGGCGGCCTGAAAAAGACCAAGCTCGGCGATTTGGTGCTGCCCATCGCCGCCATTCGCGGCGACGGTACGTCGGATGATTACCTGCCCAAGGAAATTCCGGCCCTGCCCTCCTTCCGCCTGCAACGCGCGGTGAGCAGCATGATTAAGAAGCACGAGCTCGACTACTTCACCGGCACCGTGTACACCACCAACCGCCGCGTGTGGGAGCACGACCAGGAGTTTAAGGACTACCTGCGCCGGGTGCGCGCCATGGCCGTGGACATGGAGACGGCCACCATTTTCGTGGTCGGCTTCATGAACGACATCCCCCACGGTGCCCTGCTGCTGGTGAGCGACAACCCAATGACGCCGGAAGGCGTGAAAACGTCGGAATCGGACTCGAAAGTAACCACTGACTTCGTGAAACGCCACCTGCAAATCGGCATCGAGTCGCTGCAGGAGCTGCAAAATTCGGGCGAGTCGGTGAAGCACATGCGCTTCGAATAAACAGTTTTTTTGCCCATCTGGAACGTCATGCTGAGCGCAGCCGAAGCATCTCGCGTGGGGTAGTAATCAGTATCGTTGAACGATTGAATTACTATTGCACGCAAGATGCTTCGGCTGCGCTCAGCATGACGTTCTTTTTATTCGTTTCCCTTTCTCTCACATGACCCAATTTTCCTTTATCACGGCTCGAAAACTAGCCGCTTTCCTGCTGGCTCTCGCGTCCCTCGGCAGCTGCCAGGCCAAACGCGAGGCCGTTGATTTGCTCATCACCAACGCCACCGTCTACACCGTCGATTCGACCTTCGCCAAGGCCGAAGCCTTCGCCGTGAAGGACGGCAAATTCGTGGCCGTGGGTTCGGCCACCGACCTTAAGGCCCGGTACCAGGCCGCCAAAGAGGTGGATGCTGGCGGCAAATTCATCTACCCCGGTTTTTACGATGCGCACTGCCACTTCTACCGCTATTCGCTGGGCCTGAGCAGCGCCGACCTGGTGGGCACCACCTCCTGGAATGAGGTGCTGGCGAAGCTCCAGGCCCACCGCCAGCGGTTTCCGCAGGCCGCGTGGCTCCTGGGTCGCGGCTGGGACCAGAACGACTGGCCCGATAAGCAGTTTCCGACCAAAGCCCGGCTGGACCAGCTATTCCCCAACGTTCCGGTGGCCCTGATTCGCGTGGACGGCCACGCCGCCCTCGTCAACCAAAAGGCCCTGGACCTGGCCGGCATCACGGCCGCCACGCCCATCAGCGGCGGCGTCATCACCAAGGATGCCCAGGGTCGCCTCACGGGCCTGCTCGTCGATAATGCCGTGCGGCTGGTAGGCAAGGACATCAAGGAGCCTACTCCGGCCGAAGCGGCCCAGCTGCTGCTGCAAGGCCAGCAAAACTGCCTGGCCGTGGGCCTCACCAGCCTCGCCGACGCCGGCCTCGACAAGGCCAATATCGACCAGATGGCCGCCTTGCAGCAGCAGGGCCAGCTGAAGCTGCGCCTCTACACCATGCTCAACCCCACGCCGGCCAACCGCGCCTACTACCTCAAAAACGGCCCGGTGCTGACCGACCAGCTCACCGTCAACTCCTTCAAAGTGTATGCCGACGGGGCGCTGGGCTCGCGCGGGGCCTGCTTGGTGCAGCCTTATGCGGACAAACCCAAGGAAACGGGCTTCCTACTTTCTACCGAGAAGGAATTTCGGGCGCTGGCCAAAGAATTGGCAGCCTCGAAGTTCCAGATGAACACCCATGCCATCGGCGATTCGGCCAACCGGCTTATCCTTAATATTTACGGCGAGGCCTTGAAGGGCCAGAAAGACCGCCGCTGGCGCATCGAG
>JAYULN010000241.1:0-2067 GCA_043763525.1 Hymenobacter sp. | reverse complement strand
GGCGGTCAGGGTGACGGGGTAGGGCCCGAGCTTTTGCCAGGTGCCGGCCGGGCCGCTGTTGTAGGTGGCCAGCACGGTCTGGCCGTTGAGGGCCACGCCAAAGGTTTCGGGGTAGTTGTCTTCCCACACGTAGGCATACACCTGGTAGGTGCCAGCCGGCACGGCCGTTAGGGTAAGCGTGAAGTCGTAGCCGTATACGGAGGAGCGAATCATGCCCGTGCGGGCCGCGTCGGTGGCCGGCAGCAGGGCGACCGTGTTGTCCACGAAGCCCGTGCCGTTGGTGGTGTAGTTGGCGGCGATGCTGCCGGCCCAGGCATTGCCGTCCAGCGTCAGGGCCGGCCCGTTCAGGTTGATGGCCCGGTAGAAAGTATAGGTCGGAGCCGTGCCGCAATCCGGGTTTAGCCGCACTTGCTGCTTGGTCGACAGGCCCGCTGCATCCGTCACCGTTAGGTCGATGGTGTAGTAGTATGTCTCCACTCCGCAGCCCAGTGGTTCAATGGTGGTCGTGGTTTGTGGCGCAGTGTCGATGGCATCCGGATGGACATGGGTTTGGTGGTGGAGGATGGTTTGCCAGGCATAGGACAACTGGCTGGCCGAATGCTCCGCATCCGTGACTGTAGCACGCAGGTTGTACACCGTCTGGCCCGTAAGCGGGTAAAGGGTGTTGTTGGCCGGGCTAGTGATGGTGACCTGCGGCGGGGTATTGTTGACCGACACTTTGAGAACGGCCTGCCCTGTGGCTCCTTGCGGGTCGGTAACGGTAAGCGTCACGGTATAGCCAATGGGAGTACTGGTGCCAGAGCCAAACAAATGGGCCGGGTTGGCTTGCGGGCTGGTAGTGCCGTCACCAAAGTTCCACAGGTAGGTCAGGGGCTTGCCTTCTGGGTCCGTGGAGGCGCTGCCCGTGAACTGCACGGTGAGCGGAGCCGGCCCGTAAGGCTTATCCAGGGAGGCCACGGCCGTTGGGGCACCGTTGCTGGTTAAGTAAGTGATTTTGCGGATTTCGTCCGGAAAATTCACGTAGTACAGCCCGGTGCTGGTGGGGTTGATGGCAAAGGCTACAGCTATAGCACCGGTATTAATGAAGTTCCGCACAGCGCTGGGTTTGTTGTTGCCGTCCACCAGCATATTCCGAATCCAGCCGCCGGTGTAGTCACCAAAAAAGTAGGAGTTTTGATAGCCCGCCGGAAAGTCATTGTAGGGATAGAACACGCCGCCCACCGACGTGCTGCCCCCAAACTGCGGCCCCGCCACCGGCGAGCCCGCCGCGCCGATGTTAACGGTGGTGGCCGTGCTGCCGCTGAAAATACCCGTGCGCGAAGGCCCCGTGCCGTGCTTCCAGTCAATCAGCGGCCGGGTCTGCACGAAGGTGGGCACCGACGAGGGAATGGTTTTCGACGTGTTGCAGGGATTAAGGAAGGTGGCCGTGCCGGTGGGCGTGGCCTGCTTGAGCAAATCCTGGAAGTCAAAATACCGCCTGGTGCATCCGCTCACATTGTACAAGGGGTTGGGCGCGTCCTGGTTGGCCGTTGGGGTGGTGATGAACGCATCGTGTGGAGTCAGCCCCTCGTACAAGGGCCAGCCCATGTTCTGGCCAGCCCGGTCCACCACATCCACTTCTTCCCATGTTGCGTAGCCCACATCGCCGATGTACAGCACCCCGGGGTTGCCCACCGTCGGGTCGGTGCTGCCGGTGCCGGGCCGCAAACTCATCCGGAAGGGGTTGCGCAGGCCCAGGGCCCACACTTTGGAGCGTGGCGCGTTGGGGTTATTCACGTCATAGAAGGGATTGCTGCTGATGCCCGCGCCCGTCAGCGGGTCAATGCGCAAGACTTTTCCATTCAGGCAGTTCACCAACTGTGAGCGCAGCGAGCCCACGTTTTCCTGCGGCCGGATGATGCCGTCGGCCAGGGCCTGGGCGTAGTACGTGGGGGCGGCGCTGCCCATGTCCGGGTCGGGGTCGGCACCGTCGCCGGTCGAAACCAGCAGCGTGCCATCGGTGCCAAAAACCAGCGACCCAACCCCGTGGGTGTACGACAAGGTGGCCAGGCCGGTGCTTTTGGTGGC
>JAYULN010000240.1:0-12602 GCA_043763525.1 Hymenobacter sp. | reverse complement strand
TGGATTCAGTCGGGCGAGGTGCTGCTGGCCGGGTGCATCTGGTACTTGCGCCGCAACCACCCCGCGCAGTGCAGCTTGCCGGCCGCCGTGAGCATGATACTGGAGGCCGACGCGGCGCAGCTGCTGGCCACCTTGCAGCGGGACGAGGAAGTACGGGGCCTGATTGCCTCGATTGCCAGCGCCAGCAAGTCGGAAAACACCATTGCCGGCGTGTTCTCGACCATTCAGAATTACCTAGCGGTGCTTAACACGCCCGAGATTTTTTGGGTGATGAGCGGCGACCAGGTGCCCCTGGATTTGAACAGCCCCGATACGCCGGGCGTGTTGGTGGTGGGCAACGACCCGACCTTGAGCACCACCTTTTCCCCGCTCATTTCCCTCATCGTGGCCACGGCCATTAAGCGCATGAACCAGCAGGGCCGCTTGCCCAGCCTGGTGCTGCTCGACGAAGCGCCCACCTTGTTCATTCCCAATTTTGCTCAGATTCCCGCCACGGCCCGGAGCAACAAAGTAGCCACCGTGTACGCCGTGCAGGACGTGGCCCAGATGGAGGCCCTGACAAGTCGGCAGGAATCGGAGATGATTCTAGCGAACCTTGGCAACCAGTTTTGGGGCCGTACCACCAACACGGCCACGGCCGAGCGGGTGAGCAAGATGTTCGGCAAAATCGACAAAACGTATCGGTCCACCACAGAGGGCACCAGCAAAAGCAACCCGCTCAATATCTTCAAACCAAGCACCCGCACGACGAGCACCAGCGAGTCGGTGAGCATCCAGCAGCGCGACAAGTTGGAGGCCCAGCAGGTGATGCGCTTTGGGGTGGGCGAGTTCGCGGGCTTGGTGGTGGAGAGCGGCCGGCCGGAGTTCCGCGCCACATTCCGGGCCGAGCCGAGCAAGGCGGTAAAAATCGCTCCGTTCCAGGAAGCCAGCCCGGCCGAGGTCGCCCAAAACTTTGCCGCCATCAAGGCGCAGGTCCGGGCCATTGTGGGCGGTGAGCAAGCCCCAGTTGAGCAGCCCGAAGCGTTTGCAATTGCAAAACCAACGGCCCCGGAACAGCCCCAGGATTTTGCAATTGCAAAACCAACGCCCACCGACCAGGCCCCCATCAGCACCCCAACAACAGAAGAAAATGACCTGAGTAAATGGTAACTATCCATTCAGCCCAGGACTTATAAAACCTCAGAGTTAGACTTATAAAACCTCGTAGTTAGCCGGAAAGGGAAGCCATTATAAGCCGACCAGCTGACTTGAAAGAAGCCGGTTTAATCAGCTCGCAGGGGGAGGGGAGGCCGTGTTACTTTGTTACTTTGTTACACGGCAGCCGGTCCTTTCTTCCCTCTTGTTCTACTAGCCAGGACCGACCAACCAGTGCGAACGGGACCACCCAACGGCGCGAGAGTACCCTAACGATTCCGTTCTGATAAGAAGCGAGCAGGAACGCTATTCGCTTCGCTTCATACCGTTCCGCTCTACTTTATGTAGTTGATAATAAGCAATAAAACATAATTAGTAGAACTCAAAACGAGTACACACGTATGTAAGTTGCTGATTAACAGTTAAAATTTGAGTTCAAACCTGAGTTCATGGACAAGACGATACGCGCCGAGGAAGCGGCTTACGAAGGCTTTCGGCAACTGGCGAAGGAGTGCAAGCTGAGCAACGCCGAGCTGCTGGCCGCGATGGTGCAATACTTCCGGGTAACGAAGGCGGACCCCCGGCAGCCCACCGGCCCGGACCTAACCAGCAGCCTAGCCAAAATCACGGCCAAGCTGGCGGACCTTGATAAGCGAACTATTGGATTTATTCGGGAGCAGGAAAAGACGTACCTTAAACCAATTCTGGCCCAGGTACAGGCCCACCAGGTGCTGAGCACACCGGCGGCGAGTGCCCCGGCCGGCCTGAGTGCGGGCCAGGAGCAGGAGCTTTGCGGCTGGTTGGAGCGCGTATTTTTTAGAGGCGTGCAGCAGGTCATCCTAGCCCCCTCGTTCCTAGAGCGGGTGCCAAAAACGAACGTCGCCCCGAATCCGTCGGACCCCCAATTAGCCTCTGTTCAGCGGGCGCTTGCGGGCGTGATAAAGTCCGCTCTCAAGCCGGAGCTGATGACGGCATCCCTAAACCCAAAGCCCGCAGTCCCGGCCGTTGCCCCCGTTTCACCCCCAGCCCAGCCCGCGTAATGGTGGCTAAAATTCCCAGTTCCGGCAAAGGGCTTTCCCAGCGGTCGGGCAGCAGCGGGGGCCTGGTGGACTACTTAGAAAAGGAGGTGCAAGGCCAGTGGTTCAGCCTCGACCGCGAGGACGTGCCCGCCGCCGAAGTCACGCAGACGCTCGACCGCAACAAGCGCAATTTGAACCGCGACGCGGATAAGTATTACCAGGTGGTATTAGCCCCGAGCCAGGCCGAGCTACGCCATATTGGCAGCGACCCGGAAAAGCTACGCGAGTTCACGCGGGCGGCGATGGAGCAGTACGCTTCCAATTTTGGGAAAGGCATTGAAGGCCGCGACCTGGTGTATTTCGCTAAAGTAGAACAGGAGCGCACCACCGGCCCGGCCGACCGGGCGGTGCAGGTAGACGAGGTGAAGCGAGGCCAGGCTAAGCCCGGCGACCAAACCCATATTCACGTCCTGGTCAGCCGGACGGAAAACCTAGCCCGCTACACCGAGCGGAAGAAGTCGGGCGAGCTGGACCGCAAGAACCCGTACCACCTAAGCCCGCTGACCAACCACAAAGACACGCAGCGCGGCGTGGTGCAGGGGGGCTTTGAACGCAAGCAGTATTCGGAGCGGGTAGAGCAGGCGTTTGACCAGGTGTTTGCTTACGAGCGGCCCCTGACCGAAACTTTCCGCTACGCCCACACGATGCAGCACGGCACCCCGGAGCAGTGCGCGGCGCTCCGGGTGCAAGCCATTCAGGAGCAGCAGGCCGCGCAGCAGCGCCAGGCCGCGCAGCAGCGCCAGGCCGTGCAGCAAGCGGCCGTGCAGCAGCCAGTGCCCGAGCAGCACCAGGCCGTACCGCTTCCCGCGCAGGCGCAGCAGCCCGCCGTGCCGGTAGAGCAGCCCCGCCCGCAGCTCACGCCCCCCGCTCCTGAGCAGGCCCCAGCTCCCAAGCAGGAGCGCACCAGAGGCCCAAGAATGTGAGCGGAGCAGCACGAGCGTAGCGTATTCGGCCGCTAGGCCGGAGCGGGCAGCAAATACGCTACTCTCGCGGCCTTAAAACCGCGTTTCTGAGGCATCACAGCCCTTTTATCGTATCTTGTAGCATGGAAAACCAAACCACCCTTCGCACCGCCACCGACGAGCTGGCCCTACTTGAATTTGACATCGACGCGCTGCAAAGCAATCACGGCTTGCCGGTGGACGAGGCCGACCTAGCCACCAAGCAGCGGCGAGCCCTTGAACTGTACGCCACGATTAAGGAGCTACGAGATACCCCGGACGCGGCCCGCAGCTAGACGTGCAGCCACTCCCTTTTGCAATTGCAAAACACCGTACATGAAAACTGAAGCCGAAATAAACGCCTACGTCGAGAGCCTAGACCGCAAAGACGAGCAGCTAGAAAACGAAGTGGTGCGGCACCAGCAGCTGCACCAGCTCTACCCGGATGCTGGCCACGAGCGCAGCCGCGCACTCGCCGAGCGGCAGCTGCTGGCCGTGCGGGCAAAAGCCGCCGCGTTGGAGTGGATACTTGAACCCAGCGGCGGCCACACACCCCAGGACTAGCGGGTTACCAATAACACCGGCCCTTGTAGCACTTGGTCGTCGTCGTCCATGTCGTAGCGGTTTCCCGAAACGGCTTCTAAGGCAGTCATAGCGGCTTGATTGGTAGGGCCTTCAAAGTCAAAAACCGAGTAAGCCACGTAATCGGGGCCGCAATCCAACACGTCCACCAGGTCACGAACACAGCCCAAATACGCGGCTACCTCGTCGGTTACTTGGGCATACCCCGCAGGGGAGGGCAGCGACAGCCCGGCAGTGGGCACCACTCGCGGCGGCTGGTTGGGTAGGTACAGGGAAGCGTTCATATCGGAGCCGAGAAACTTTGGAAACGTAAGCTACTGAGGAAGCCCTGAGCGCACCAAAACGCAGTAGTTCGCCCCGCTTTATTTTAGGCAAAATTCCCTCAAAAACGGCCTTTTCAGGGGTAAATACGGGGTTTTTGGCGTATCTTGTAGTATGACAAAAAACCAGATAAAACGGCTAGTCAGGCAGACCCGGACCCACCCTTACCCGGCAAAAACCTACCGGGGCGACCCCACCCGGCCGGCCTATACGCTGTACTGTTTGTGGAAGTACCCCGTCTATTTGGCGGCCATGAACGAGCTGGACGAACTGCTAGACCAGTGGCCCCACAACAAGCAGCGCACCGTGGCGTTGCTGGCCGTGAGTAAGGCGTTTTTTGACAACGGGGCGACACATTGGGAGGTCGGGATGGCGCACAACGAGGACCAGGAGAACGTACACGCCCTGATGCTATGGGAGCGCCAACGGCCCCGGCGTTTCGACCCCATCCTAGCGGCCCGACACGCCCACCACACCGCGTTAGCCGAGGCGGCACTAGTCGAAAGCCAGCGCCGTAAGCAAGGCCCCCCGACCGGAAAAGGACCGTGCCAGGCCCCACAGGCCCCCCGGCAGGCGCGGACCCTGGTATTCCCCCGCGCCAAGCCCCGGCCGAACAACCGGCCCGCCGCCCGCCCCCGCTACACGGCCGCGCAGCTGCAACGCGACCCGCTGGCCTACCAGGCATCGGTGAACGAGTTGGACGAGCTGCTAGAGCACTGGCCGTACAAGCAAAACCGCATTCTTTACTTGCTGGCCACGCACGAGGCCCTGGCGCAGCGCGGCGGCCGAGCGGCCGACGAATCCCAGATGCTCGACCCCAGCAACCCCGCGCACCACGCCGACCGGGCGCAGCGGCTCCAACGGGCCGCAGCGCGGGCAGCAGACCCAGAGCGCGCCGACCGCCACCAGCAGGCCGAGAACGAGGCTCGTTCCTGTTTGGAGTGCCGAAGACTTTACCCGCTAAACTACCCGAAACAGAAGCGATAAAACCAGCACCTAAAATCCGCGCCCAGATGATTTACCCCAATATACAGGAACTACTCACTCTAGGGACTGACGAATATTACCGCCGCTACTACTCGGACAGTTCCCAGCCCAAAGCCTATTTTGGGTTTGAGTGCGACGTGTGGGAAGATGATTTTATGATACCCCGAATTCAGTACGTCCACGTAGTCGATACCGGCAGCGCAGAATACGACCAGTTACGCGCCGCTGGCTTTGAGTGCCTGTACGACGACGGAAAGGGCACCCCGCCGACGTTGCTGCAAAACTTCGTGGAGTCGGGCGAACAATTCAGGGAGCTATGCCGCATCACAGACCCGGCGCTGGCGAAAAAGGAGGGGTGGTAAGCCCCATTTCAAGAGGCCCCAAATCGGAAAAGTACCACGCCAACCGCGCCGCGAGGGGAAGCCCAAAACCGCACGGATTCTCAGACCGAACTTATAACGAATGTTATGTTAAGCGACAAAAGCAAGAAACAAGAGGGAAAAAAGAGAACCCCCACATCGGCCAAAAGTCCTAGTTTGTTCGATGCAAAGCCCGACCCCGCGATAGTCCGGTTGCTGACCCCGCGCGAGCAGTGGACCCCCGCGCAGAAACGGGCCGACAAGCGGGCCGAAGATGCCGCCCGAGCGAAAGGCCACGGCTTTTACGAGCAGGTGCAGGCGCTGCTACGGGCTGGCGACCTGGCGGGAGCTGTTGAGGCCATCAATCCCTTCCCGAGCGGTCACTACCACAGCGAAGCCATGCAGGCCGTGGCCACGGCCCAGGTGCAGGCCGGCGAGCTGCTGGCGGCCGTGGCCACGGCGCAGCGGGTGCCCTACGCCGACACGAGAGGCGAACTAATCGGGGCCGTGGTGCAAGTGCTGCTGCAACGAGGCGACGTGGCCGGGGCGCAGTGGCTGGCGGCCACCGTCACGGGGTTCCGGTACGTGTACGTGGCCAAGATGATTGCTGAGGCCCAGCACCAGGCCGGCGACGTGGAAGCCGCCCGGCGCACCCTGGTTCAGGCACGAGAATACGCTGAGGGGTTTAGCGAAGGCGATTCGAGAAGCGGCTATTTCCGGTCTTACTACCTGTCCGACATTGCAAAGGTCCAGGCGCACTTGGGAGACATGGCCGGAGCGACCCATACCGCGCAGCTCATTACCCACTCAGAAGAAAAGGAGTGGGCGTTACGAGCCATATCGGACGGGACCGCTAACGCGGCCGACACCGCCCGCAAGGGTGCCGACCCAGCTTAACGGCCGCCGCATGAGGCAACGCTTTAACCGTGCGAGTACACCAGGCCAAGCCCTCACAGCGGGCCGAGACGTGGTATGCATAGGAAGCGGAGCCTTGACAGATATACACTTTCGCGGGAGGCGGGGCCGTGGCCACCACCCAGGACAAAAGCCAGGCGCAGGTCGTGAACATAGGTAAGACAGGGTGTAGAACGCCGAAATTCTGCTTAACTATGCGTCATACATTCTGTAAGACGCGCCCGCCATGCAGCCCGAACCCGGTACGACCGAAACCCAAACGAGTAAGACAACCCCCGAAAGTAGCGCCCCAGCACTAGAAAACGGGGGGCCAGCGGCCGAAATACGTCTTACCGAAACTAATACTAGTAAGACAGGGGGAGAAATAGCTGAGGGGGAGCGTCTTACAGAAAGTAAGACAGCAAAAAAAAGCGGGCGACCCCCCAAGCCGGTTAGCAGCACGGCCGTTACCTGGTCCGTGCGCGGGGTAGAGCGCGAGACGCGGGCCGTCATCGAGAAGGCGGCCGACCGTGCCGGCAAAACATTGGGGCAGTTCCTAAACGACGACGTGCGGGGCTTTGCTCAGGGCCAGCTCAGCCAGGCCGAAGCCACCGGGCAGGCCGTGGCCAGCCCCCGCGACTTGCAGGTGCAGGTGGAGCAGCTGACCCAATTGGTCGAGGGCATAGCGGCCCGGATGAATGAGCCAGCGCGGCGCAGCCTTTGGCAGCGGGTATTTGGTAAGTAGCGGCAGCCGAAGGTCGGCCTTTATTGTAAACCCAACTCCGTTTGCGGTACTTTGTACCAGAAGCCGCCAGCAGTCTTTCAGGACACGCTCAGCAGCACTCATTTGAATTAGAACGACAGTATGGCGCTTAAAACAATAGACCTCTTTGCCGGTGCAGGAGGATTTACCTTAGGGTTTGATAATTGCCGTACCGGAGCCGACAACCCGGTATTTGAGACGGTTTGGGCCAATGATTTTAACAAGGAGGCGGTCAACACCTTCAATGCAAATTTCGGCGACCACTGCGTGCTAGGGGATATTGTGGATATTCTGGAAAGCCCAATGACGAAAATACCACGCGCCGACGTGGTGGTGGGCGGCCCGCCTTGTCAGGGGTTCAGTTTGCTGAATAAAAACCGTGAGTTGGACCCACGCAAACAGATGTGGATTCCCTTCATGGAGGTAGTCCGGCGGTCCGGTGCTTCCGTTTTCGTGATGGAGAACGTACCGGAGCTGCTGGCTTCGGCCGAGTTTGAGCTATTGCAGGAACTTGCCGCAACAATGGGCTTCAAATTGAAGTGGGCGAAGCTGGTAGCCGCCGACTACGGAGTGCCCCAGGTACGCACACGAGCGTTTGTGTTCGGTTCCAAGTTGGGCGACCCGGCCGACGTGTTCCCCCCGAAGCGCACCCACCGCGACCCCCGCGACACCAAGCCACTGGATTTAAGCCTTTACGTGCCCAACCCAAAGCCGTGGGTGACCGTGCGCCAGGCCATCGAGGACTTGCCCGAGCCGGTAGGCATCGAGATTCGTGGAGAGAGCGGAACGGAGGCCCTGCACTTTGGCCGGACCCCCACCGCGCTTAGCGTCGAGCGTTACAGAGCCATCCCCGAGCCGGGCATGAATCGGTTTGATTTACAGCGCAACGCCCCCCACATAACCCCGGATTGCTGGATACGCAAGACCAGCGGCGGCACGGACCTATTTGGTCGTTTGTGGTGGGACCGGCCATCGGTTACCATCCGTACCGAGTTCTACAAGCCGGAAAAAGGCCGCTACCTGCACCCGGTACAGCATCGGCCCATTACGCACCGCGAAGCCGCCCGTTTTCAGTCGTTTCCTGATAATTTTGTGTTTAAAGGCAGCAAGGTGGAGGTAGCCCGGCAAATCGGCAACGCCGTAGCGCCCACGCTGGCCACCAAAGTTGCCCAGGCGGTTCAACAGCACATTCGCAACCACAAGCGGGCACCAAAGGCAGCACCGCAGCAGGAGGCGGTAGCGGTCTAAGCAATCCGACGTGGACCGTATTTCGCCCGCTACCCGCAGCCGTGTTATGTCGCGTGTCAAAAACACCGACACGAAGCCCGAAATGGTGGTACGGCGGCAGTTGCGGCAGTTGGGGTACGGTTACCGCTTGCACCTTCGCTCGTTGCCCGGTTCGCCCGATGTTGTGCTGACTAAGTACCGAAGCGTGATTTTCGTGCACGGCTGCTTTTGGCACGGCCACAGCTGCTCACGCGGCAAGCGCCCCAGCACCCGCACCGAGTTTTGGGACGAGAAGCTGAACCGCAACCAGGCCAGGGATGCCGCCGCCGTGGCTGCTTTGCAAGAGCAGGGGTGGCGCGTGCTCATCTTATGGGAGTGCCAGACCAAGAACCCGGAAACCTTAGCTACTGAAATTCAATCATTTCTGCCCCCAATTGTTCCTAATGCTTGATTTATCGGACCCTGTCCGCCAGCAGCTGCTAACACTTCTTGAAGATTTCGGCAATCTGGCCGCGACGACTGAGGTTCGAGAGCGGGTTATTGCGCTGATACCTGCATTCCACGCGCTACGCAAACTAGGGACGACGCTTGTACCGGAAGCGGCGACCGCAGGAGCCCGCGAGCGAATCCTGACCTATTTCCTCAAATACCCCCGTACCATCATTCACACGGACGAATTGATGGTAGTATCGGGCATAAGCGACTACCCGCGCCGCATTCGGGAACTGAGGGTAGAGCGTGGGTGGCACCTGCTTGGCGGCGTAACCGCCCGCCGGATGTACGAGGCCGGGGAGCTGGACCTACCAGGCGTAAGCGCCGAGGATATAGCCGTGATGGGGCCGGACGACTATGTTTTGTTGTCCGAGGTGCAGGACCGCGACGCGGCACACCGTTGGCGGCTGGCCAACAGCATTCGTCGCCGCACGGAGCTAAGCGGCCGAGATAGAATGTTGGCCTACCTATTGGAAAACGTCGGGCGGCAGGTTTCCGGGGAAGAACTTGATTACGTGGCCAAAATCAGCGACTGGCCGCGCCGGTGCCGCGAGCTGCGCACGGAGGAAGGGTGGCAAATGATGACCCGTAATTCCGGCCGCCCCGATTTGCCGGTAGGTATGTACTTGTTAGAAAGTGCTGAGCAGGCACTTCCGCACGACCGGCGTATTCCTGATTCAGTGCGGGTAGAAGTCTTGCAGCGAGACAACAACAGGTGCCGCAAATGCCAATGGACGTACACGGAACAGAACCCAGGTGACCCCCGACGGCTTTTGGAACTGCACCACCTTGATTATCATTCACACGGCGGGGCGAATAGTACGGCCAACCTTATCACCTTATGCAATGTGCATCATGACGATGTACACCGGGAACACATGAGCGGAGCCGAAGTGTCGGCTTGGGTAGAGCAGCCCGGCTAAATGAGCCGGAACGGCGCAGTCTTTGGCAGCGGTTGTTTGACAAGTAGCGGCAGGGGCAACCCCCGCCGCAGCCATTACGGAAGCACGGAGGTAGGAACGTGCAGCACCGGCGTTACCGCGCTCAGTTCCCCGAACACCTGACCAGCGGCGTTCTTCAGTTCGGTAATGTGGCCCAGGTGCCCCACCGACACGACCGGGCCGATAAAAAGCAGGCTGTTGACAAACGCGGGTTCGCGCTGCTCGTGCTCCGGCAGGGCCAGGATAGCATCGGCGAGTTGGCGCAGGGTTAGGGCTTTTTGGGAGTTCATGGGCCGGCAGGCGAAGGTGAAGCTAGTTTTGGGGCAATACGTCCAGAGACATTTGCAGCAGCAGCATGGCGGGCGACGTAATGGGCCGCGGCGTACCATCGGCGGCCACCAGCGTTAGCGGCCAGGTAGGGCAGGGGTAGCGCAAAACGTAGGCATCCATTGCCGCCCACAGGGACAAGAGGCGGGGCATATCCAGGGGCCGCGCAGCAAGCAAGATGAAAAGCTGCCCGTAGGCGGCCGAGAAGTCCGCCGCCGTGAGCAGGGGCGGGTGCGAAGGGTTGGGGAGGTCCTGAGCCACGGTTTAGCGCGTTTTGGCGGGTTTGTCGAACAGCGGGCCACTGCTGGCTTTTTTCAGGCCCAAAATAGTCAGCAGCAAACCGGAAAGGGAGTGCGCTTTGGCGTGTTTGCCCGTTTTGAGGTCGTGGGCAAACTTATTGCAGGCCGCGACGTGCGCCGGGCTGGCCAGAATCTGGTCCACCAGGGCCGACGTGGTGATGCTGAGCTGGCCGAGTAGGCGGCGGGCATTTTCGACCTGGTGCTGAGCCAGGCCAAGCGGGGCCTCATCGGGCACCAGGCCGAAGGACAGGGGTAGGGCGACCGCTTGCGGGGTGATGGTAAAAACGATGTTTCTAAAGGCCCGGCCCACTTTTTCGAGCTTGTAGCCAATTATTAAATCCGTCTTTTCGTTGATTTGCTTCACGGCCACGTCGAGCACTTTTTTCTTGAACATGGCCAAGTCCGTGTATTCTTCCTTGCCCTTGTTATCGGCCAGGCCGAGGGTTTTCTTTAGGTCGAGGATAGCGGTTTTCTTGGTTTCGCCCTTGTCCTTCCACTGGCTGCAAATCTGATACACCCGCTTGGCGTGTTTGCTGGTCAGGCTCAGGGCCGCTTGCACCTGAAAGGAGGTGAAATTATTTTTGAGGTCGAACAGGTATTGGGTAGCGTACTCGTTGAACTCCAATTCAATAACCCCCGTCCCCAGGATATAATCAATCCGCTTGAACAAGACGAGCTGCCGGAACACTTCGCGGCCGTTGTGCAGCGTGTTTATTTCGTGAACCCGGCCCATCATCTCCTTCGTGGATTCGCGCAACTGTTTGTAATTGTACTGGTTGCCCGTTGCTTTCTCCATTTCGGGGACCGTTATCTGATACACCGCGTCCGGGGCATCTTTCCGCAGCTTCGAGAGCAGCACCAGGAAGATATTGGCTTGCGTTTCGGTGTACTCGTACCGCGCATTGGTCAGCGCGTTGTGTTGGCGTACTTCCAGGTCAGAGGACATAGACAGGGGCTTGATTACAAAGCAAAAGTACGAAACCCAACTAATCCGGCAAACAGTTGGATTTAATAGTTGGCACTCGCTTATAAAAGGTTGGGGTTTGACTTATAAAAGGTTGGGTTTCGAGGCCGTTTTGGCTTATAAAAGGTTGGGTTTCACTTATAAAAGGTTTGGTCTACGCTTATAAAAGGTTGGAATTGGACGGTATAAAATGCTGATTAGTAATAGGTTGCGAACCCCTCAAATAACAAATAGAAACAAATAAAAACTCACAATTGTGATTGCGACCAAAAAAAAGGCTTTTAGGGCCTCTGGAACGGGCGGAACGGCGCTGGCGGCGCAGCCCAAACAAAAACAACAAAGTCCTAGAAGCCAGTAATTTGCGCGCATTTTATAAACTGTATATTATTGGTAATCAATAGTATAAACGCCTATTGTTGTGCTTATTTGTGCGGCCTTGTGCCCCGATTTACTGCCCGGTTTCGGGCTCATTTTGGGGCAACGCCGTACCGTAGGGCCGGACGTTTTACCTTGCTCCCATGACGACAATTTTCTACTGGTTGGGCCACCTGATAGGGGCCTTGATTTACGCGGCCGTGGCCCAGCTCGCGGCCCGGCTGCTGCACCAGGCGCTGCCCCAGGTGTCGCGGGGCTTGTACCGGGCAGTCGGCTTGCGCCAGGCCCCGGACGACTGGCTAATGTCTTTTACGCGCTTCGCGGGCGCTTTTCTGCTGGCCACCGTCGCGGGCGGCTTTTTGGGGATTGGCGGGCTGGCCACCTGGTTGCTGCTGGCTTGGTTCGGGTACAACGTGTTTCGCGCCGTTTCCGGCCCCGAGCCGACCGCGCAGCCCGGAGGCGGGGACCAACCGCTGAATTTCGTGCTACGCACCACCAGCGGCCCGAACGTGCGGCTAGGGAACCCGTTCCGGGGCACGTTCATAGCCGGCGGCGCGGGCAGCGGCAAAAGCAAGTCGATTATTGAGCCCATTCTTCAGCAGGCGGGCGCGTTGGGCCTAACGGGAGTAGTCTATGACTTCAAGTTTCCCACGTTGGCCGAGGAAGTGGCCGGCAGCTACGCCGACACGGCCGTAACGCCCTATTTCGTCAATTTCACCGACCTAAGCCGGAGCCACCGGGTAAACCCGCTCGCGCCGCAACTGCTGGCCACCGCCAGCTTTGCCCGCGAGGCGGCGGCCACCATCATCACCAACCTAGACGCGAAGGCCGCCCAGCAGCGTAATTTCTGGATTCAGTCGGGCGAGGTGCTGCTGGCCGGGTGCATCTGGTACTTGCGCCGCAACCACCCCGCGCAG
>JAYULN010000239.1:0-2070 GCA_043763525.1 Hymenobacter sp. | reverse complement strand
CCCACGATGACCTTTTGAGCCATACACACTTTCCAGGCGTGCTCCTTCGACCACTCGGACACCCCTCAAGGATGGTGGTTGATGGGACAAAGATAGGGCGGGAAGGTCAGTTATCAGTGGGCATTGAACAGTTATCAGTGAAAAATGCGCGCCTACTTTCTAATTATTCACTGATGTTACGCGGTGCCTTGATTCAAGCGCCGTTGGAGGTGTAGCGCGAACGGTGTAGTTCGCGTCCCTTTGCCCTTTGCCATTCGGGCGGCTTTATTGGCGCGAAGACGCGAACTACAAAGTTCGCGCTACAACCTACTGCGTAACAGCAGTTATTCACTGATAACTGCTCACTGAGCTTACAGCGTTATTTCGCCCCTTAGGTCCTGCATCAGCAGCTGCCGGGTGCGGCCCTCGTCCAGCCCCAGGCCGAGCACAAACATGAGCTTCGTGACGGCCGCTTCGGTGGTGATGTCGTCGCCGCCCACGATGCCGAGCTCGGCGAAGGCGGCGCTGGTTTCGTACTTGCCCTGCACCACACGGCCTTCTTCGCACTGGCTCACGTTCAGGAGCCACACGCCGCGCTGGCGGGCGGCGGCCAGGCACTCCAGAAACCACGGCGCGGTGGGCGCATTGCCCGAGCCGTAGGTTTCGAGCACGCAGCCGCGCAGGCCGGGCACGCCCAGAATGGCCGTAACGACGGCCTCGGTGATGCCCGGAAACAGGCGCAGCACGGCCACGCCGGTTTCGAGGTGCTGATGCACCTTGAGACGGGCACCGGGCAGCAGGCGGATGCTTTTATCGGCATATTCCAGGCTGATGCCGGCGCGGGCCAGGGGCGGGTAGTTTTCGCTTTTGAAAGCGGCAAACTGCTGGCTCTCGACCTTTTTGGCCCGCGTGCCGCGAATGAGCACATCGTTGAAAAACACGCACACCTCGGGCACCCGTACGGTGTGGGCGCGGGGGTGGCGGGCGGCCGCTATTTCGAGGGCCGTAACGAGGTTGCGCTGGGCATCGGAGCGGCTGGCCCCCACCGGCACCTGCGCCCCGGTGAACACCACCGGCTTGCCCAAATGCTCGAGCACGTAGCTAAGCGCTGCCGCCGAGTAGGCCATGGTATCGGTGCCGTGCAGCACCACGAAGCCGTCGAAATCGGCGTAGTGCCGGCCGATGAGCTGGGCCAGGTGCAGCCAGTCGGCGGGCGTTACGTTGCTGCTATCGATGGGTTCGGGCAGGCTGAGGAGCGAGAGCCGGAATGGCAGGCGGGCCAGCTCGGGCATCTTGCGGTCGAGGCGGCCAAACTGCATGGGCACCAGCTCGCCGGCGCGGTTCACGGCCATGCCCACCGTGCCACCGGTGTAGATGATGAGTAGCCGGGGCGCGGCCGTGTCGGTGGGGTCGGCGCGGGTGGGCAGGGGTAGCAGTTCGGGCATGGGCGGGAAGTGGGAAAATGACAAACTCCCCTCCTTACCAAGGAGGGGACATTTTGCTGAAAGCAAAATTGGGGTGGTGCCACCGGAGGGTGGGCGTTGTATCGAAGGGTGGCGTTAAACAATACCCGCGCGACTGGCGCAGAATTCGTTCAGCTTTCGTTCAACGAATCAAACCACCCCCGTTTTCGCTGCGCGAAAACAACCCCTCCTTTTCCAAGGAAGGGAGTGCAAGGTAGGCCGCCTTTTTTTTTCGCAAACACGCAGCCCCTCTCTCCTGTCTGTCGTATTGCCAGGGGCCAACCCCCTGCCCTATTCTATGCCCGAAGCCCAAATATCCTCCGACAAACCAGTTACCGATGTCGTGCTCATTGGCGCGGGAATTATGAGCGCCACGCTGGGCGTGCTGCTCAAAGCCCTCGACCCCCAGCTTACCATTGCCGTGTACGAGCGGCTCGACGCGGTGGCCGCCGAAAGCTCCGACGCCTGGAACAACGCCGGCACCGGCCACTCGGCCTTCTGCGAGCTTAACTATACCCCCGAGCGGCCCGATGGCTCCATCGATATCAGCAAGGCCGATAAAATTGCCGAGCAGTTCGAGCTGAGCAAGCAGTTCTGGGCCTCGCTGGTGCAGGGCGGGCAGCTGCCC
>JAYULN010000238.1:0-5117 GCA_043763525.1 Hymenobacter sp. | reverse complement strand
TGCGCGCCCAGCCGGGCATCCGCAAAAACCAGGTGGGGCTGGTGGGGCACAGCGAGGGCGGCACCGCCGCCATTGGGGCCGCCGGGCAGCCGGCGGGGTCGAATTTCCTAGTGCTGCTGGCGGGCCCGGCCATTGCCGGCGATGAGCTGATTGTGCAGCAGTCGCTGGCCATGGCACGCCTGCAAGGCACCGATACGGCCCAGCTGGCAGTCATCGAAAAGCAGCAGCGGGCCATGACCCAGCTGATTCAGCAAACGCCCGATGATGCCCAGGCCCGTACCAAGCTCCTGGCCTTCTATCACCTCACCGACAACCCGGCCGCCGCTGCTCAGTTTGAGCCGCAATTGCAGATGGCCATCTCGCCCTTATACCGCCACCTGCTGGCCGACCGCCCGGCCCAAACCCTGCCCAAAGTCCACTGCCCGGTGCTGGCCCTTGGCGGCAGCAAAGACTTTCAGGTGCCCGCCAAGCTGAACCTGGCCGCCACCGCCGCCGCCCTCAAAGCCGGCGGCAACCGCGACGTAACCGTGCAGGAGCTGCCCGGGCTCAACCATCTTTTCCAGACGGCCACCACGGGCAACCTGGCGGAATACAGTAAAATTGAGGAGACTTTTGCCCCGGCCGCGCTGCTAGATGTGGGCGATTGAATAGGCCGGCACACCCACAAATAAGCAGAACCGTAGCGCCCCGATTACCGCCTTATAATAGCCAGCCCCCAAGGCTGGCCATTTATATTCGGTCGTAGCAGTCAGCCAATTAGTAGGCCCGTTGGCCATGAAGTATATTTGTTGTACTTTTCAGCCCCAACTTCTATTTTAAGGCGTAAAGCCCTCATTTTTATAGTCTAATTACATGATTCGATTTCTACTTGCTACGCTTTTTTACCTTATTGGTGCTGTTCGATACCCCGCCCTCGGACAGGCTCCGGCCCCTAGTCCCCTCAGTGGCCAATGGAAAGGCCCGCTGAAATTGCTCGGCGGCGAAATCACGCTTGTCATCACGATTGTGCCGCTCACCAACGGTACGTACTACGCGGCGCTGGATGCGCCCCAGCAGCGCATCAACCGTATGCCCGTGGAGGTAGAGTTGGACGGCACCGACCTGAAGCTGCGCATCGAGCAGGCCGGCAGTAGTTTCGTGGGCAAGGTACTCGATGGCGGAGCCACCCTCAGCGGTACCTGGAAGCAGCCCGGCGTGACGGCCCCCATGGTGCTACGGCGGTCGGCGGCTTCGGTGCAGGCATCCACCAAGTTCAAGGCCACCCCGCCCTACCGCGAAACCGAGGTTAAATTTCTGAACACGACTACCCGGCACCACCTGGCCGGCACCCTCACGATACCGGCCGGCGAAGGGCCGTTCGCGGCCGTGGCGCTGCTCTCCGATTCGGGCCCACAAAGCCGCGACATGGAGGTGAACGGCTACCGCATGTTTGGCCAGCTGGCCGACTACCTCACCCGCCACGGCATTGCCGTGTTGCGCTTCGACGACCGCGGCGTGGGCAAGTCGGAAGGCATCTACGCTAACGCCACCACGGCCGACCTCGTGACCGATGCCCAGGCCGCCCTGGCCCTGCTGCGCAGCCAGCCCCAGATTTCGGACCACCGCGTGGGCTTACTAGGGCACGGCGAAGGCGCCAACGTGGCCCTGCTGGCCGCCGCCACGCCGGACCATGCGCCCGCCTTCGTGGTGTCGCTGGCCGGCTATGGCCAGCCGGGCTACGACGTGCTGCTGCGCCAGCAGGGCGAAATTATGCGCCTGATTGGGGCCGACCCCACTCAGGTGAAAGCCGCCCAGGACGTGTACCAGCGCACGGTCAACATCATCCGCCAAACGCCCGATAACACCTTGGCCCGCAACAAAGTAGCCTCCCTGCTCACGGGGGCCAACACGGGCATCGATGCCCCCATGGCCCGCGCCCGCGCCGTGCAACTCACCTCGCCGTGGTCGCGCTATTTCTTCGATTTCGACCCGCAGGACAAGCTCGACAAGGTGCAGTGCGGCGTGCTGCTGCTCAACGGTACGGCCGACCTCCAGGTATCGGCCCGCCGCAACATGACCCCCCTGCACCGCGCCCTGCACCACGCCCACCGCGAGGTTACTTCCTACAAGCTCGACGGGGTAAACCACCTCTTCCAGCCCGCGCCCACCAAGTGGCCCATGGTGAACGGAGCCCAGAAAGCCGTTTTTTCGCCCGAAGGCCTCAAGTTGATTCACGCCTGGATGGTGAGGGAAATCCAGCTGCCCACCGCGCCCCTGCCTGTAACGATGAAGCGCCCGGTCCAGCCGCGCAAAGTAGCCAAAGCTGAAACTGTGACCCGCCCGCGCCCCCGCAGCTAGCCACCCGCTACCAACGGCAAGCCACCCGCTGCGGCCCCGCTTGCAGGCCGCCAACTCTCGCGCAGTCTGGGATTTTGCCTATACTTGCTGCCGATGCCGGCCGGTTACTCCCGGCCGCGCTGCCTCCGCCCTTTCTCTTCTACCAACCGCTGGCCGTGCGTCGGCACTACCCATGGCCGTTCCGCCCCGCCGTTCCTGGGATGATTCCGCCCCCCTGCGTTGGGTGCGGCGCTCGTTTGGCTACTCGCGGGGCGAGGCCCGGGGCCTGGTGGCCTTGTTGGGGTTGATGCTGGGGGCCATTGTGGCGCCGCTGCTGCTGCGCCCGCAGCTACCCGTATACCTGCCCGCTACCGACCAGCAAGGCCTTAATCAACTGGTGGCTAGCTTAAAGGAGCACCGCACCACCGACCCGGCCTTTGCCACCCGCTACCCAAAGCGCGACTACAAAAAATTCGACCGCAACGCCGCGCGCTACCCCACAATAGCGCCCGTTGCCCTGGCCCCCTTCGACCCCAACGCCCTGACCGCCGACGGCTGGGAAGCACGCGGCGTGCCGCACTTCGTAGCCGGGCGCATTGTGAAGTACCGCGAGGCCGCCGGGGGCTTCAAGGCCAAGGCCCAGATTAAGAAAATGTACGGGCTCGATGAGGCTGTATATCAGCGCCTGGCACCTTTCATGCAGCTGCCCGATGAAGCACTCCAGCACGGCGAGCGGCCCGACTACGCCGCCAACCATGCCAACCGGCCCGAGCCTGATGGCAAGTTTCCGCCCTTTGCCGCCTCGGCCGGCAAGTTTCCGAGCAAGCCCCGCAACCTCCAGCCCTTCGACCTGAACACCGCCGACACCACCCAGCTGATGCAGATTCGCGGCATCGGGGCGGGCCGCGCCAAGTGGGTGGTGAAGTACCGCAACCAGCTGGGCGGCTACCTGCGCGAAGACCAGCTGGACGAAGTATTTGTGCTGCGCGACGCGCCCGACCTGCGCGACAGCCTCAAAAAATACACCTTTGTAGCCCCCGGTTACGCGCCCCAGCCGGTGCGGGTGAATACGGCCTCGTTTGATGAGCTGTACCCGCATCCGTACATCCGCAAGGGCCTGGCGCGCATCATCGTGGCCTACCGCAACCAGCACGGGCCGTTCAAAACGGTGGAGGAGCTGAAGCAGATTCCGATTTTGAAGGCGGAAGATTGGGAGAAGATGCGCCCCTACCTGCGCTGCGAGTAAGCTCGCGGGGCGAGCCAAGTCGCGCCTGTTTGCGGACTCTTTTCGGCATCTTCTTAACAAAAGAGCGGCGAAGCAAGTAGTAGTAATCCGGCTAACTTTCCTGCTATGACCCCCGAACCGACTCCTCCGGCCGCCGACGGCCCTGCCAGCGATGGCCGCCGCTCCTTTATCAAGCAGGCCTCGGGCCTCATTGGCCTGGCCCTGGCCCCGCCGCTAATCGGGCAGGCTGAACGCCTCACCGCCCTCTCCAAAAAGGTAGAAGGCGTGAGCGAAATGAAGCTAAAAGTGAACGGCACCGTCCGCACCATTCAGGCCGAGCCCCGCGTAACGCTGCTCGATGCCCTGCGCGAAAAACTCGACCTCACCGGCTCGAAAAAAGGCTGCGACCACGGCCAGTGCGGGGCCTGCACGGTGCTCGTGGATGGCCGCCGCATCAATAGTTGCCTCACCCTGGCCGTGATGGCCCAGGGCAAAGAAATCATCACCGTGGAGGGCCTGGCCCAGGGCGAAGAGCTGCACCCGCTGCAAGCCGCGTTCATCGAGCACGACGGCTTCCAGTGCGGCTACTGCACGCCCGGCCAGCTCATGTCGGGGGTGGCGTGCATCAAAGAAGGCCACGCCAAAACCGATGGCGACGTACGCGAGTGGATGAGCGGCAACCTCTGCCGCTGCGGCGCTTACCCCAACATTGTGGCGGCCATTCGGCAGGTCGAGAAAAGCGGTTCTAAGGGATAATAGCCGGTCATGCAGAGCGCAGCGAAGCATCTTGCGTGCTGCCACTAATCATCAACGGAACAACGATTAAATGCCCCACCCCCCGCGAGATGCTTCGCTGCGCTCTGCATGACGGTCTTTCTGCTTCAGCTACTTCGCTATGAACAATTTCTCCTACCTCCAGGCCGCGCAGGCGAAGGACGCTACCGCTGCCGTGCGCGACAACAAGGAAGCCACCTTCATTGCGGGCGGCACCACGCTGCTCGACATGATGAAGCTGAACGTGGCCACCCATAATCAGCTGGTTGACATTAATCTGCTGCCTTTCAAAGGAATCGAGCAAACGGCCGACGGTCTGCGCATCGGAGCGCTGGAACGGATGAGCGACGTGGGCGAAAACCCGCTGGTGGTGCAGCAATACCCGGTTATTTCGCAGTCGCTGCTGCTGGCGGCCTCGCCGCAGCTGCGCAACATGGCCAGCATCGGCGGCAATCTGCTGCAACGCACGCGCTGCGGTTATTTCCGCGACACGGCTTTTCCGTGCAACAAGCGCCAGCCCGGCTCGGGCTGCCCGGCGCAGGACGGTGAGAATGCCGGCCTGGCCATTCTGGGCACCAGCAAATCGTGCATCGCCACCTACCCCGGCGACCTCGCCGTGGCCCTCGTGGCCCTCGATGCCGTGCTGCTGCTCGAAAATCCCAAGGGCAAGCAGCGCCGCGTGCCGCTGGTCGATTTTCACCTCCTGCCCGGCAGCACGCCCCAGCACGAAACCGTGCTCGAGCCCGGCGAGCTGATTGTATCGGTAACGGTGCCCGCCGCCGCGCACGCCCGCAAGTCGCTG
>JAYULN010000237.1:0-12618 GCA_043763525.1 Hymenobacter sp. | reverse complement strand
GATGCCGGCCTGCTCGGTGAGGTTGCGCCACAGGCGCTGGGGCAGGCCGAACTGGGGGTTGGCGGCCACGGTTTTCTTGCCGTGGTCCTGCCGGAACTCCTGCAACCAGGGCCGCAGGGTTTCTTCGGTAAAGGTTGGTATCCAGTTGATAAGGGCGGTACCCACGTAGCCCAACTCGCTGAGGCGGCGCGCGCCCCAAGCGGAGAGCTTGAGTACCGCCGGGCCGCTCACCCCCCAGTGCGTGATGAGCAGGGGGCCTTCGTACTGCAGCTTTTCGCCGGCCAGTACCACGCGGGCCTGGGGCACGCTCACGCCCATCAGCTCGCTCAGGGGCGAATTGGGCACGTTGAAGGTGAAGAGCGACGGTACGGGCTCGGCAATGCTGTGGCCCAGGGCCCGCAGCCAGTCGTAGTTGGCACTTTTGGGGTTGCCGCCGGTGGCAACCAACAGCTTGTGAGCGTGCAAAGCAGCGCCGGCCTGGGCCGCCCCGCTGCCACTGAGCCGCAGCCGGAACCCACCAGCGGGCAGCGGCTGAATTTCATCGACGCTGGTATTGAGGAGGATGCGCACGCCGGCCTGCCGGGCGGCTTCTTCGAGGGCGCGGGCAATGGTTTCGCTCGAATCGGTGGTGGGGAACATGCGGCCGTCGGCCTCGGTCTTCAGCGGTACGCCCCGCTTGGCAAACCAGGCAATGGTTTCGGCCACGCCAAACTGCTGAAACGCCGCTTTGAGCTGCTTGCTGCCGCGCGGGTAGTGTGCCACCAACTGGGCCGCCGACTCGCAGGCGTGGGTGACGTTGCAGCGCCCGCCGCCCGACACGCGGACTTTGGCGAGCAGCTTGCCCGTTTTTTCTAACAAAACGACCTGAAGGTTCGGGTTGGCCTCGGCGCAGGCAATGGCACCGAAAAAGCCGGCCGCGCCGCCGCCGAGCACGGCCACGAGGGGTTGGGCTGCATCAATTTTCACGGGACAAAGGTACGGCCACGGCCCAGGCCCGGCTTAGCAGTGGGCCAGCGCCGCCAGCACATCATCGTGCTGAAATTGGTACGGCAAAATGCTGCGAACCAAGCTGCTGTCGATGGTTTTACCGCTCATCCCGGCTCCTTCTGCTTTGAAAGTGGGCGACTCCAGCTGCAAAAACTTTGCGGCGGCCGGGTAAAAATCGCGCCGCGAAGGATGCTGCGCCGCGCACACATTAAAGGTGTGGCCCCAGGCTTGGTGCTGGATGATGGCCGCGAGCACGCCCACGACATCGGTGAGGTGAACCAGGTTGACGGGCGCATTGCCCTGGAGCAGGTCGTGGCGGCCGGCGAGGAAACGGCCGGGAGCACGGTCGGGGCCAATAAGGCCACCGAGGCGCACCACGGTGCTTTTCCACTGGCCGTACCGGGGCACAAAATGGCCCTCGGCCCGCAGCACGTCGGAAGCCGCGTCGCGGGTGCTCATGGCATCGGCTTCGTGCATGATGCGGGCTTCGTTGGGGTACACGCTGGTCGAGCTCACAAACAGGACGTGCTTAGTACCGGCGGCGGCTACCGCCCGATGCACGGGCCGTAGTAGGGTGGGGTAGGCCCCGGCCACGGCAGCTCGGGGCGGCACGTTGAGCACGAGTACGTCGGCGGCGCTGAGCAGGCGGAGCAGCAGGGCCTCGGCGGGCGCACCAAAGTCGGACCCAAGCCGCAGCACATGCGGCTGAATGCCAGCGGATTCCAGAATAGCCAGGTTGTCGGGGGAGGTGGTGGTGCCGAGCACCTGGTGGCCGGTGGCTACCAAGTGTTGGGCCAGGGCCAGGCCCAGCCACCCGCAGCCCAGCACTAAAACAGTGGGGTTTTCCGCTCCTGGAGCTACGCTCGGAGAGCCCCCGGTAATGGAACTAGTCATGTAAAAAATGGCCGCATGTAACGTCTTCGCGGCACGAAGGTGCGAATAAAATACGTAACCCTATATTCGACAGGGTAAATAATTAATCTGCTCTTTGATTGACTTTGGGCTAACATTCGCACCAGCAGACGTGTACCTTCGGGCTGCGGATTAAGCCGCGTTCCCCATCCCCATACCTATTTTTGCATGAACACTCCGTACACCCAGCCTATGCTGCGCGACAATGCGCTGGCCGGCAAAACCATTATCGTAACCGGCGGCGGTACCGGCCTGGGCCGCGCCATGACTACGTATTTCCTGCAGCTCGGTGCTAACGTCACCATCACCAGCCGCAAGCTGGAGGTACTGGAAAAAACCGCTGACGAGCTGCGCCAGCAAACCGGCGGCAAGGTGCTGGCCATTGCCTGCGACGTGCGTAAGTACGACGAGGTGGAAGCAATGCTTGAGCGCACTATTTCGGAGTTTGGCGGCGTAGATGTGCTGCTGAACAACGCGGCCGGCAACTTCATCAGCCCCACCGAGCGCCTGAGCCACAAGGCGTTCGATGTGATTGTGGACATTGTGCTGCGCGGCTCCTACAACTGCACGCTGGCCGTGGGCAAGCGCTGGATTGCCGATAAAAAGCCCGGCACCATCCTCAATATTGTTACTACTTACGCCTCGGTAGGCTCGGCTTACGTGGTGCCTTCGGCGGCGGCCAAGGCGGGCGTACTGGCCATTACCCGCTCGCTGGCCGTGGAATGGGCCAAGTACGGCATCCGTTCCAACGCCATTGCGCCCGGCCCGTTCCCCACCGAAGGCGCGTGGAGCCGCCTCTTTCCCGAGCCGCTGGCCAGCAAACTCGACCCCGCCGCTAACGTGCCGCTCAAGCGTGTGGGCCAGTACCAGGAGCTGGCCAACCTGGCCGCCTACCTAGTGTCGGACTTTTCCTCCTACGTCAATGGCGAGGTGGTTACCATCGACGGTGGCGAGTGGCTGAACGGGGCTGGCGAGTTCAACAAGCTCGAAATGCTGACCCCGGGCATGTGGGACCAAATCGAGAAAACCATGCGCCGCTAGACCACGGATTAGCACGGATTTTTGCGGATTTCACGGATTTTGTAGTCGACTCCGCTTTGCCGTACCAACGAAAAAGGCTTGCCATTGGGCAAGCCTTTTTCGATTTATGGCTGTTCGATAACCGACTACAAAATCCGTGAAATCCGCAAAAATCCGTGCTAATCCGTGGTCATAGTTTGTAGCCGTTGTAGTCTTTCGTGAACTCGGCCAGCGGAATGGGTTGGTTGGGGATTACGTCGAGGAATTCAAATTTCTCGAACAGGCCTTTGTCGTCGTTTACCTGCACCATGGTGGGCAGGTAGGTTTTGGGGTCGACGCAGACGATGGTGCGGCGGCCGTAGGCGTTGGGCACTTGCAGCACTTTGCCCTCGGGTATTTTTTCGCCAATGCTCAGGTTGTTGCGTTCGATGATGCGGTACTCGCCGCAGCCAAACCGCTCGGCTACCGAGGCAATGGTTTCGTTTTTGCCGGCTTTGAAATTCACGTAGCGAAACTGCGGGTAGTCGGAGCGCAGCACGAGACTAGTGCGGCCGAGCAGCGTGGTGTCGCCCACGTAGCGAAACGAGCGGCTGAAGGAATTGTCCTGGCGCAGGTTGGTCGTGCGCAGCAGGTCGGTGATGGTGCCGAAACCGGCTTGCAGGGCGGTGTGGTGCTGGCTGCCGCGCATCAGCTTGCCATTGGGGTCGAGGCTGAGGGTGACGTAGGGAAAGCTGGCTGGGTACACCCAGGCATCGCCGCCGTTCTGGCCCGCCACCCACAGCACCTCAACTCCTTTTTGGTTCTTGATATAAATACGTAAGGGTTTGTAGGTCAGTTTCATAATGCTATGAGCCTGCTTGATGCTGCCGTCGATGCGTTCCTGCGCCTTCACGGTGCAGCGCAAAAACTTCAGGTTTTCAATGGCTGCGCTCAGGCGAGTGGTGAGCTGTTCGGTACTGATGGTAGGCGGCGCGGGCAGCGCGGCGGCCGCCAATAAAGCCAGCGCCCCCAGGGGCCAGGCGGTTCGGAATACAGACAGGCAAGTGGTTCGCAATGCTACCATGAAATAAAAAGGAGGGAAGGGCTGAAAGTTAGTAAAGCCATGAACCCGAAAGAGTTAATTTAAGCTGATGTGCGGAAACCGAGAGGCCGCGCTGTCAAAAATGAACAGCTCATCAATTTCCACGCCACGCAGGTAGCGGTACAGTGGGAATTGCTCGACCACGGCCTGCACGGCCGCAGCATTGTCGCCGTTAATGGTAACCCAGCCCCGGCTCCGGTCGCTGCTGATGGCGTACACTTCCACCACTTTTTCGCTCAGCAATTGGTTGATAAAAGCCCGATGGCTGGGAATGAGGGCAATAAAGTCCTCATCAAAATCCTCGGGCAGGCGCATGGAAACAACAAACGTAGGCATAACAGCAGGATGGCGATACTAGCAGTTAACGCCCGGAAATGAGGGAAAGTTAGCTGATTGGTAGCAGGGCCTGTCGTTTTTTGCCAGGTCAGCCGCCCGGCTTTGTGAGGCCGATTTCGGCCACAACGATAGTGCTTCCCGACAAAATTACGCCCGATTTCGGGCTGGCCGGCGGGCTACGAAAAAGCTCCGGCTGCTGCCTTGTCCTTCCCCAACTGTTGAGTCGTTGCTCCGGTCCGACCGCCGGAGGTGGTCCGACCGGACCGTTTCAGCGGCAGCCTGAAAATTTGGGTAAGGACAAGGCTGCTGCCGGGGCCGCTCGTTGCAGGCGGGCCAAAAGGCTATGTATGGCGTTGGCGGGTGGCTTAAGAGTGGCCCAGTTCGGCCATGCTGGGCTGGGTGGCATCGCCGCAGGCGGGGCGGGCGGCGGCATCGGGGCCGGTGGCCACAATGCCGAGCGCCTGGCCCCGGCCGTTCTGTTCCCAACCCCGAAATTTGGTGATTTCGCCGTGAAACTTGCCCACGAACCAGCTCACGAGGCTCAAATCATCAAGAAAGCCGAGCACCGGAATGAAATCGGGCACCAGGTCGATGGGCGACAGCACGTAGAGCAGCACGGCCAGCCCCGACACGATGGTGCTGGTGGGAATGTCGCGGTATTCGCCACTGATATAGCTGCGCACCATGCGCACCAGTGTGAGGGCAACCTCGAAAAGCTGCTGAAATTTATTGGTTTTGCTCTCCTTGCTGGCCAGCTTGTCGGCCACCTCGTTCAGCACCGTTACCACTTTAAAGGGCCGCCCTAGCAGCTTGGTGGCCCGACCAATGAAGATGCTGAAAAGAGCGTTTTTGGAAAGTTTGAGGCCTTTATCGGAGAGAGTGGACATGGGATGAGGGGTGAGTTTGTGGCCGGGCTTTACGCGCAATGGGGGCGGCGCGTTGTTGGGCACCCGGCAAACCCGGTGGCGACGGCTTACCGCTCGAACAGCGGCGTGGTGCCGCCCACCCAATCCTTGTCTTTGTTGAAGTCAACGCCAATCATCTCGCCCCGGCTCAGGCGGCTGAGGCCGGCGACGAGCTGCGGGCGGGCCGCATCGGCGGGCCAGATATAGAGCAGGCGAATTTCGCATTTTACCAGGCCGTCGGGCGATTGCACCACCGGCTCGTAGACAACTTTGCGCTGCAATAAATAATTGGTTTTATCAGGCAGCATGTCCAGCTCGGCGGCCGTAACGTACAGGCGCACCCCGGCCCCAGCAAATGAGAATAAGGGCTTGAGCACGTAGTTCTCCAAATCGGCGGGGTAAGTCGCCAACTCGTGTAAATAATAGCTGGGAGGTACAAAAGGTCCTTGCAAAAGCGGTAGCGTGTACTTGCTGACCCGAAAAAACCAATTGGGATGGCCAATCCAGGTTGCGTCGACATCATCAGCGAAATCAAATTCCGTTTTTAATTCCGGATATCGCGCTAATTCATTAAAAATAACCCGATTATAAATGCGTTTAATTTGAATTAGTTGACCCCCTTTCTCATAAAATAATTGTCGGCCTTTTTTCTGAATTTTAGTTACGCAGACTGGCTCGATTCCCCAGAACTTTTTGGTTAGCGCGAAGTCAATACGGGTTTTTTGCCGTTCTGGAAAAAGCTCCAGTAAAATAACATTTTCGGCTGGCTGGTCGGCCAATAAAAACCGGCGCATCTGCTCCTGATAGGACTGAATATCAGGGCTCGATAGAAAAGGAGTAACTGAATCAGAAATTGAAAAATGCTGACTAAAAACTCCCGGCAGCCACGCCTGAAAAGCGTAGAGCGACGGGAATCCCTGCAATTCAATTAGCTGTGGTTCCAGCTCGCTGTTGGCCGCGCGGCACACGGCAAAATCGAAGGTCAGAAAATCGGGCCGACCTTCATGGCCGGGTACGCGCCGCGGCGGGGGAATTGCTGCTTCGGTTAATTGCGAAAAATTATCCTGCTGAATAAAATCGATAATACTTTCGCCCGCCGCAATTAATTTATCCCGTAGCATCGCCGGAATAAATACCGGCGTTTCGGCCACCCGAAAATCCAGCTGTCCGGGCAACTGCTGCTCGATATCGGCCAGCATTTCCTGGTAGCGGGCGGTGTTGAAGGCGGCGTTGTACGCCTGGCGGTGCGCTGGAATCATGGGGACGGAAGGGGAAATGATACGCGGCAGCCAGCGCGACTTACGCCGGCGTGAGCTGGCCCAGCCGGGTCACCGCGTGCCGCAGAAAGGTGGGGACGATGACGGATTCGGTGCGTTCAATAGTATCGGAGTTGGCAAGCAGGCGCACCATTTCGTCGTACTTAGCCTCGCTGTAAGTGTTGATTACCTGCTGCTTGCGTTCCTCTGTACGCATGTATCGGAGCATGCCTTCGCCATCGGCTTCGGGGTGAAACTGGGTGCCGAACACCTCCGGCGTGAAACGAATGGCCATTACGGCGCGGGCCAGGGGCACGTGGGGCCGCTCTTTTTCGAGGCACAACACTTGGGCCCCCAACTCATTAAGGCGGTCCTGGTTGAGGTGCGCGAGTTGGTAATCACGCGAGTCGACGATGTAGAACGGTTCGGGCAGCCCTTGCAGCTCGGGGTCGGCCAGGCCGGCGGCGGTGAGGTGGACGGGCAGGACGCCAAACGAAGTGGATTTGCGCCGGCTCACCTCGCCAATGCCCAAATGCCGGCTCACCAATTGAAACGAGTGGCAAATTAACAGCAGATGCTTCTTGAGCTCATTACACTGGTTGTAAGCCAGTAGTGAATCGATAAAAGCGAAGTAGCACGGCTCCCAGGCCTCGGATGAAGCGAGCGGACTGCCCGGGCCGCCGGTGGAGATATAGATGTCGTATTCCAAGCCGGGTAATACATTTTCAGCCCGCACATTATAGGTGTCGATGTGGAATGGAACCCCGTTTTCGATTTCGCCCCGGTCGAGGAGCTGCCGAATGCAGCGCATGCCCTCGTTGGGGGCGTTGTCGTACATATCCAGAATGGCAACGCGGATAGCTTCCATAATTATTCGTAGTAGTCAGAAATCAGAGGCAGTATTTAATTTTTAAATTTCTGTTTGAAAAAATAATTTCGCGCCTTTTTTTAATGAAGCTGTTTAGAAAGTCAAAAGAACGGTCATGCTTCATCTGGCGTCCGCTTGTCGAAGCATGACGGTCTGATTGATTTTGGCGACTTTCTAAACAGCTTCGATGGATTATTGCAAAAAAGGAAGTTGTTAACGATGCAAAAAAGAAGCAACGCCCACCAGCCGGCGGACGTTGCAATAGCAAAGATAATTTATTTACAGCCCATGTGCAGTTTCGGTCAGGATGTAATCCACTACTTTTTTTAAATCACCGGTTTCGCGGAAAACCTGGAGCTGACGGTCGGCCCCGGTGCCCATTTCCATCATTTTCAGCACGTATTCTACTTCGTGGCGGCTGCCGAGGTCGTCCACCACGTCGTCGATAAAATCGAGCAGCTCCAGAATGAGCTGCCGGGTTGGCACTTCTTCCTGCTTGCCAAAGTCAATCATCCGGCCGTCGAGGCCGTAACGCGCCGCGCGCCATTTATTTTCTTTTATCAGGGCACTGCGGTAGATGCGAAAATTAAGGTTTTGCGCTTTTAACTTGTAGATTTTTGCTACCAAAGCCTGCATGATGGCCGCCACGCAAATGGTTTCGTCGGCGCGCATCATCATGTCGCAAATGCGGTATTCGATGGTGTCGAAGAAGGGGTGCAGGCGCAAATCCCACCAAATTTTCTTGCCGTTGTCGATGCACCCGGTTTTCACGAGCAGGGCAATAAATTCATCGTAGTCGCTGGCGCTGTGGAAAAAGCCCGGAATGCCAGTGCGTGGAAAACGCTCGAACACCTTGGTTCGGAAGGACTTGTAGCCGGTTTCGCGCCCTTCCCAAAACGGCGAATTGGTGCTGAGTGCGAATAAATGCGGCAGAAAATACCGCAGCGCGTTCATCATGTACACGCCAATGTCGCGGTTCTCGATACCGATGTGGACGTGCATGCCGAATACCAGATTGGAGCGGGCGGCCTCCTGAAGCTCCTCCACAATTTTATCGTAGCGCACGTCGGGCGTAATGGGCTGGTCTTGCCAGCGCGAAAACGGGTGCGTGCCGGCCGCCCCAATTTTCAGTCCCTGCTGGTCGGCCAGCCCAATTACATGGCGGCGCAGCAGGAGCACCTGGTCGCGGGCTTCGTCGATATTGCGGCAAATGGTGGTGCCAACTTCCACCACGGCTTGGTGCATTTCGGCCTTCACCTGCTCGTGCAGGGTTATTTGCCCGCCCTCCACTATTTGCGACAGGTGCGAGCGCAACTCCCGAGTGTTGGGGTCGATGGTCTGAAATTCTTCCTCGATGCCGAGGGTAAACGTGGGCATGGCCATGGGCAGGGGAAGGAATGACGCGCTTTAGGAAATTACGGGCAGCAGCAAGGCCGCGCTGAATGAGGTAGGGATTGCAGCGAGGCCCCGGTAATTAGTTGATGAACTATGAGTTAGCTGGTGCGTTTGGCAGACTTAGCGGCCGCGCCATCGGCGGGGGGGGTGGCTTTGGGAGCCGCCGGCTTTTTGGCAACGGGGGCTTTGGCGGCGGCCGATTTTGGCGCTGTCTTGGGCCTGGCCGCCGCCGCGCTCGGATGCACGAAGGTGCCCCAGGTGAGGTTATCCTGGCCGGGTTTTTGGGCCTTGGCACGGGCAATGGCCATGTTGGCGGCGGCTTCCACCACCCATTCAAAGTTTTGCTGACCCACCGAATTCACGTCGGCATCGGGGGCGGGGTTGCCGAAGTCGATGGCCAGCGGAATGCCGTCGCGCACGGCAAACTCCACGGTATTAAAGTCATACCCTAAGCCTTTGTTGAGCTTCAGGACGTAATCCTTCATGGTGGCCAGCAGCTTGCGGCCGGCCTCGCCGGTCGTTTTCATCTCGGTAGCGTAGCGCAGGTGCGGCTCGTTGCGGGGCTCGTAGGGCATGATGAGCACCTCCTTGCCCCCGATGCAGTAGCAGCGGAAGTAGTCGGTAAAATCGACGGCTTCTTGCAGCAGCATCACCAGCTGGCTGGTTTCGGCGTAGGCGCGGAAAAAATCTTCCGGCGATTCGAGCTTGTACACGCTTTTCCAGCCGCCGCCCGAGTGGGGCTTCATGTAGGCCGGGAAGCCGATGTGGGCGAAGGCGGCCTCCCAATCCATCATGCCCAGGTTGCGGAAGCTACGCTCGCTGGTGTCGGTGGGGCGCTCCTTGCTGGGCAGGAGCAGGGTTTTGGGCACGGGCACGCCGAGGCGCACGGCCAGGGCGTTGTTAAAGAATTTTTCATCGGCCGACCACCAGAAAGGATTGTTAATCACGGCAGTACCCATCAGGGCAGCGTTTTTTAGGTAGGCGCGATAGAAGGGCACATCCTGTGAGATGCGGTCGATGATGACGGCGTAGTCAGTGGGTACGTGCTGCTCAACCTGGTTGATGTGCACGAATTCGGCCCGGATATCGGCCGGTGCTTTCTCGTTCACGCGGTCGACAAAAGCCTGGGGGAAGGTGTTTTCTTGTCCGAAAAGAATGCCGATTTTTTTCATAGGAAAGGGGGTTGGGTTTTGGTGCTTGAGGCTTGGTGCGGCACAGTGTAGATGTATTGAAGCAGCGATTGCCAAGCACCAAGCACTATGCACCATGCACTAAATTGTGCTGAGGTATTGCGGAAACATTTCGCGCCATACGGGCCAGTCGTGGTTACCAAATGGCTTCACATCAAGCGTATAGTTCAGGCCTTTTTCGCTGAGGATGCGGGCCATCTCTAAGGTTGAATCTTTGCAGAAATCATGTTCGGCGGTGCCGAGGATGATGTTCATCCACTGGAAATGCTCGTTTTGCGCGCCGGGCAGGTACTCGGGCGGGTTGTTGAAATACACGTTGTCATCGTGGTGGCCGTCTACAAACTGGCGGATGTCGAAGGCTGCGCCCATGGTGAAAAGGTGGGCCACCCGGTCGGGGTGGCGGAAGGCGAAATTGAGGGCCTGATAGCCGCCAAAGCTGCACCCGGCCACGGCAATCTTATCGACGTGGCATTCCTGCTGAAGCATGGGCACGAGTTCCTGGCTCAGAAACTGGTCGTAAAAAACGTGGTTCTGGACCCGCACGGCCGGCGGTAAGTACTTGGCGTACCACGAATACCGGTCGATGCCATCGACGCAAAAAAGCTTGACCCGGCCGGCCTCTACCAGCGGGCGAACCGCCTCGATGAGCTGGAAATCGCGGGCCTCGTTTTCGCGGCCTCCCGAAGTAGGGAAAATGACGACCGGGTAGCCCCAGGTGCCAAACACCAACATGTCGATGTCCTGGCCAAGGTGGTGCGAGTAGAAGCGGCGGTGTTGTTCCTGCACGGCGGGGGCGTAAAAAGGTGGCAACGAGGCGTTGTTTTTTAGCGATACGGCAAACTAGTGAAAAATAACGGCCCTGCCACATTATGAATTACCAATGGCGTGGTTGCCGGTCCCAACCCGCGCAGGGGCCGTTACTTTGCATGATGCCTTTAGCTACTGCCTGCTTGCGTACCGCTGCTGCCTCCATCCGGATTTTTCGGGAAATACTGATTTCCCGTTTTTTAGGTCGCGAGGTGGAACTGAGCATCTTACTGCCGCCCACCAACCTGGCCGTACAAGCCCCCTACCCGGTGCTGTACCTGAACGATGGCCAGGACCTGGACCGACTACACCTGCCCGCTACGCTCGAAAAATTGTATGCTCGCCAGGCCGTGCGACCTTTCGTGCTGGTTGCCATTCATGCCAACGAGCAGCGCGTGCAGGAGTACGGCACGGCAGCTCAGGCCGATTTTGATGGCCGGGGCAGCCGGGCGGGCGCGTATTCGCAGTTTGTGCGGGAAGAATTGCTGCCCTTCGCGCAGGCCCACTACCAGGCTTCGGCCGACCCCGCCGAGGCCGTGATGGCGGGCTTTTCGCTCGGCGGCTTGTCGGCGTTTGATTTGGTGTGGCACCACCCAGAGGCATTTGCACGGGCCGGCGTGTTTTCGGGGTCGTTTTGGTGGCGGCAGCGGGCCGTGGGAGCCGGTTATACCCCCGCCGACCGCATCATGCACGGTTTGGTGCGGAGCGGACAGCCGGACGCTAGCCACCGGTTCTGGCTGCAAACCGGCACCCTCGATGAGCGTAACGACCGCAACGAAAACGGAGTCATCGACTCGCTGGAAGACTGCCTCGACTTAATCGAGGAGCTGATGAAAACGGGCCTTGATGCCCACCAAGCCATTCGCTACGTGCAGGTTGAAGGCGGCCACCACCACCCCGATACCTGGGGGCGGGTGATGCCCGATTTCCTGCAATGGGCCTTTGGACAGGAGGGAGGCATAGCCGAGCTGCCGCCCCCCTTGCCCGTGGTGCGCCTGCAATTCGACCCTGGTTTGGCCCCCGCAATCTTGCCGGCTTCGGCCGGCGCGGTGACGGCCGGCGCGGTGACGGCCGGCGCGGTGGCGGCCGGCGCGGTGGCGGCCGGCGCCGTGGCGGCGCAGGTTGCCCCGCCGCTTGTGCTGCCTGCACCTGCGCTGCCTTTGGCGGGGCAACCCACGGCGGGGCAACCCACGGCGGCGGCCGCTGACTTTACGCCCATCTTAACCACCACCCCCATGCCAATTGCCCGCCCCGTCGATGGCGACTTTTTGCCCTACGCCGCCAGCTACATCAATTTAGTGCCCACCGGCACCGACCCGCGCGCCGCCCTGCGCACGCAGCCCCAGGAAATACATGCCGTATTTGCCAACCTCACCGAAGCCCAGGCCGAAAAAGCTTATGCTCCTGGCAAGTGGACCCTAAAGGAAATGCTGCTGCATCAGATTGACAGTGAGCGGGTATTCGCCTACCGTGCCATGCGCTTTGCCCGCGCCGACAGCCAGGACCTGCCCGGTTTCGACCAGGATACTTACGTGGACCACAGCGCGGCCAACGCCCGCTCCCTCGCCAGCCTGCTGGCCGAATACGATGCCACCCGCGCTGCCACATTGGCACTATTCGAGAGCTTCACCGAAGAGCAGCTCGACCGCCGGGGCAGTGCCAACGGCGGCCCCGCCACGGTGCGGGCCCTGCTGTTCATCGTGCCCGGCCACGAGCAACACCACCTCAACATTATCCGCGAGCGCTACCAGCCCATGTTATAGAAGCTGTTTAGAAAGTCGGGCAAAATAAAAGGACTTCCAAAAAAAGCCGAAATTTGAGGTGTGTCACTCATTTTTTCGTCTTTTAATGGAAGTCCTCT